>JANYHY010000178.1 GCA_025362165.1 Myxococcales bacterium
CGCGACCGAAGATCACGTGCTCATCGAGGCTGGCGTTACACGCGCGCGCGGCGTCGTCGCGGCGCTCACGCACGACAAAGACAACCTCTACGTCACGCTGAGCGCACGGAGCCTCAACGCCACCGCGCGCATCGTCGCGAAGGTGACCGAGGACGAAGCAGCCCCAAAGATGTTGAAAGCCGGCGCGACGAGCGTCGTGAGCCCGACCATGATCGGCGGCCTACGCATGGCAAGCGAGCTCATCCGCCCCGAGGTGAACGAGTTCCTCGATCAGATGCTCCGAGACAAAGACAAGAACCTACGCCTCGAAGAAGTGCCCATCCCCCAGGGCTCCCCCTACGCTGGCCACGCCCTCCGCGAAGCCCCAATCCGCCGCGACACAAAGGTCCTCGTAGTCGCCGTCCGCGATAAGAACCGCGAGTTCGTCTACAACCCCGAGCCCGAATTCGTCCTCGAAGCCGGCAGCACACTCATCGTCCTAGGAGACGCCGAAGGCGTAGCCAAACTCCGAAAAATCCTAGCAACGAGCTAAGGCGCCTCGCGCTCGCAACAACAGCACGGAGGAGACGTCAACCTCCCACCCCTCCAGCCACCTATCCGCCGCAACGACCGGCGAGCGCGGTACTCTTCCCTGGGACGGCCGACCATGTCGCACGCGCCATAGTCAAACGACCCCAGGCCTTTAGTGTCGGCCGGCCCAGGGAAGAGCACTGCGCGTCGCCGAGCCCCAACCCACCACCCCGATAGGTGCCAACTCCTACGCTAATGCTGGACCGCGAGGAACCGCCGAGAAGAAGGCGCTCACGTTGATCGCGAAGGCCGAGGGGCCCGGGCCGCCTTGGTCGTCGTCGTCCTCGCGGTCTTTGCGCTCTTTCGCGCGCCGCGCACGCTCGTCACGCACCCTCTTGATCAGCTCCAACATGCGGCGCCTTATACCACCAATTAGTCCGCGACGTAAAGGTAACGGCGTTGCGCGTTGATCGATGGCCCTCCAATAGGTACCGTGCGGCCCATGCGCACGTTCCTCTTCGCGGTCCCGATTATCCTAATCGCATGCGGCGGAGGGACACCTCCGGCGGACGCCACCTCCACCACAGCGACAACAGCACCGTCTGGCGTGCCGAGCACAGCGCCGAGCACGATCGCCAGCGCAGCACCGAGCGCGACGCCGAGCACCAACGGCTCAGATCCCACGGACGTTGATCCGACCGAGTCGGGCGCGCCGATCACGATGGCCGCGCTGATCAACAAGTCCACGGCGAAATCGTCGTTCCCCAAGAAGGCGGTGAGCGATCACGACTGCTGGCAAGCGACGATGATCACCGGAGACGCGCAGAAGGATTTTGCGACCATCGTCGGCAAGTGCGGCGCGCCGACAGGTTCGCTCGAGTACGCCAAGCCCGTCCTCGGTCACTTGCACCACGAGAAGGACAAGCGCGACACGTACATGCTCAAGCTGGCCGGCGGTTATTGCTACCGCTACTTCGCGGTCGCGGATGGTTCGATCAAAGACCTGGACATCCTCGTCGAGAAGAACGGCGCGCTCGTGGCTGACGACAAGACGAGCAACCCCGTCGCGATCGTGGAGGCAGACAAGCAATGGTGCCAAGACGACGACGTCGAGTACTCGTTCCACATCGAGGTCGACGGCGTTGGCAAAGGCAACTACGTGTTCGGTGTATGGGCTCGGCCCAAGTGATTTTGGCGAGCTAAATTAGATTCCACTGAGGCGCGCTGTGTCCGCGCTCGCGGGCTCGTCGGGATCGAGCGGTAGGTAGAGCTTGAAGGTCGTGCCGCTCTCACCGGTGGTCACTTCGATCTCGCCACGGTGACCATCGACGATGCGCTTGACGACCGCGAGCCCGAGCCCCGTGCCGGTCGCGCGCGTCGTGAAGAAGGGTTCGAAGATGCGAGGTCGTACGTCCGCGGCGATGCCTTGCCCGGTGTCGCCGATCTCCACGTTCACGCCGGAGCGAGCGTTCTTCATTCGCAGCGTGAGGCGGCCGCCCGCTGGCATCGACTGCACGGCGTTCAGCACGACGTTGACGAACGCTTGACGAATCAAGCGTGCGTCCACGCGGAGGCCTGGAAGCGCCGAATCGTAGTCACGGAGAACCTCGACGCATGGGTGCGATTCGCCGAGGGCAGCCTCTGCGGCGGCGTCCAGAATGCTCTCGAGGCGTTCGTCCAACAGCGCCGGCGTCGCGGGCCGTGCGAAGTCGAGCAGGTCGCCGACGATGTGATTGAGGCGGTTCGCCTCCTCGTCGAGGATGTCGATGATCGTTCGCGCCTGCGGATCGTCCTTGAGCATGCGACGGATCGCGCCCACCGAGTTGAAGATGACGCCGAGCGGGTTGCGGACCTCGTGCGCGACGACAGCGGCTAGCTCCCCGATGGCGGCGAGCCGCTCGCGGTGCACGAGCTGCTGCTGCGTCCGAGCGAGCGTGGCGTAGCTCGATCGCAACGTGCCGAACAAGCGGTTCGCCTCCACCGCTGCCGCGAAGTGTGCGCCGATCGCCGCCATCAACGCGAGCTCGCTCTCGCTGGCTACCCGCTCGAACCCTACGGTGAGCACGCCGATCGTCTCAGAGCGCGCGACGAGCGGAACAAGCGCGACGGAGTGGAGCCCGTGCTCCTCGTATGCGCGCATTCGATCGGCCGAGGCGTCACCGAAGAGCACGCTCGGCTTGCCTGTGAGCAGGACAGCGCCGAACGGGCCGTCCATCGCGATCCTCGAGTGTCGATCGCGCGCGCGCGAGTTGTAGCCGTGCTCGTAAATCAGCTCGAGGTGGTCGCCCGCGGGCTCGAGCAAGTAGATGCCGATGGTGCAGCACTTGAGCGCCTCGAGCAGCTCGCGCGCACCAACGGTAAAGAGCGAGTCGAGGTCGTGGACGGCCCCGGCCGCGGACGCGACGCGGTTGAGCGCCGCTAGCTCTGCGTTGCGGTTGGAGAGATCGCTGATTACGCGCGCGGCGTCGAGGGCGGCCGAGACCTGGGCGGTGAAGAGCGAGAACGCCGGGAGGTCTTCGGGCAGCACCCAAGGCGCCATCACGAACAACAGCTCCGCAGGCAAGCCGGCGGCGTCGAGGCGAAGCACGACTCCGCGCAACAAGTTCGCCGCTCTCGCGCTGTCTTCGGCGTGCTTCGACGACGAGTCCGAGAAGAAGCGCGCGGACGCTAGCGGGATATCGTCGATGTACGTCGAGCCCTCTTGCCACGCCTTCAAGAAGCTGGGTAACCATGTGCCGATCGCGCCGACGACCGGTCGTCCCGCGAGCGCCTCGAAGCGCTCGATGTCTTGGGTCGCCGCGCCGACGCCGACGATGCGCAGGCCGTCTCCGTCCGGCGTGAGGCGCGCCCACGTGATGCCGAGCCCGGAGAGCCCCTCGGCCATCGCGGCGAACACCGCTCTGTCCGATTGGTGCATCTGAACCGAAGCTCCCAGCCGTGCGAGCGCGTGGAGGTAGCGTGAGTGCTCGCTCCGTGCTGCGCGGTCCACCAGCTGGAACACAGTATCTCCAGCACCCGGCGTGACGAAGATCTCCACGAGCTTCGTCGTCCCGTCGAGCCGCAGCAGCGTGAACTCGTACGAGTCCGGCACGCGCTCGCCACGCAGCCTGCGTGTGTGTCGCTCGCGAATGCGTTCGCGATCGTGCTCGGCGACGAACTCGTAGATCGAGCGATCCTGCACTTCGGCGCGCGTCCCGCCCAGCAACTCCGCCATGCGCTCGTTCGCGTAAACAAGCAGAGAGCCGCGGATGACACCGAGCGCAAGAGGCGCATGCGCCGCCCACTCTGCGTCGACATCAACGACGCGCGGTGCTGGCGGAGCCGAGGAAGCGTGCGACATCGGACGGGCCCGACCATGTTACGGACAACCCCAACTCGAGTCCAACCTCTCACCCTTCCCGCCACCTATCCGCCGCAAAGACCGGCGAGCGCGCGGTGCTTTTTCCTGCGACGGCCGACCATGTCGCACGCGCCATAGTGAAACGACCCCCAGGCCTTTAGTGTCGGCCGGCACAGGGAAAAGCACCGCGCGTCGCCGAGCCACAACCCAGCAACCCGATAGGTGCCCCCACTTATCCTTTGAACGCGGTGATCGCGTCGTGCGCGTCGAACGCAAACCGATAGCCGGTCGCAGTGCGAAACGGCTTGCTGTCGATGACGATCGGAAACTTGATGTGCGCGAGCGCCCCCTTCGAGAGCTTCGGCAGGCCGAAGCGGCCCATCAAAAAATTGAACATCGGCTCGGGCACCGGCAGCGGCTTGCGTCCAGCGGCGCGCGCGATCACCGACAGCGGCAGCGGCGGCGGACCCGAGACGTTGAACACACCACGCACGTCACCCTCGACGGCCGTCACGATCGCGCTCGCCGCGTCGTCCTCGTGCATGAAGTGAAAGAGCGGATCGAAGCCGAGCACCATGGGCACGCGACGGCCGCGCAAGAAGCCTGCGAGCGTGCCATGGTGCGAGGCGCCAAGCGTGTAACATACACGCAACACGACCGTCCCGAGCTCTGGATATCGCCAGAGCGCCGAGCCCGCGTAGAGATCGGCGGCGACGAGATCGGCGAGCTCCGGGAACGAAGCGTTGCCCGTCGGGGGCTCTGCCTCGGTGTGATACAGCGGCGAGTCCGCGTCGGCGCCATAGTAGGTGTGACGTCCGACGAACACCACGCGTCGCACAGAATACGCGTGGCAGTAGTCGAACACTGCGCGCGTGCCGCCGAGGTTGATGCGGTAGCGATCGCGGCTGCTCTCCAACAGGTGAGTCACCGTGCCCATGTGAATCACCGCGTCGGGTCGCTCGGTGCGGAACACGTCCTCTGCTACGCGCTTGCGGATGTCGACGACATGCATGGTCACTTGCTCGGGCGCGCCCACCCAGGGTCGCGCGTCGATGCCGATCACGTGGTGACCGTTCGCGACCAGCTTGCGCGCCACGATCCGCGCGAGCAGTCCAGAGATGCCAGGGAGGACGACTTTCACTTGATGTGCCCCTTAGGATCGTCGCCGCGGCGCGTGCGCTCGCCTATCGCGATCAGATTCGCGACTGCGGCCTTCACGACGAGGACCTTCTGCTCGATCGCGCGATCGTCCTCGTTTCCCGTGCCTTCGAACGTCATGGCCTCTCCATAGTGCACAGACAGAGGCACGGGCAGCGGCAGCGGCAAGAGATAGGGCGTAATTGGGAGATATGGCGCGCCGAGGAGCTTGCCGAGTTTGTACGCGTTGAAGACCGTGGGGATCGCGTCGCCTCCGCCGATGAACGCGAACGGCACGATCGGCGTCTTGGTCGCAAGCGCGAGGCGCATGAAGCCAGTCCCGAAGTGCACGAGGCTGGTGCGCTCCCAATAGAGCTTCGCGGTGCCGCGCGCGCCTTCGGGGAAGACCATCAAGAGCCGATCGTCCTCGAGCAGACGGATGGCGTGCTCTGGGAGCCCCGTGAATTGTCCGAGTCGTGACGTGAGCTGCGACGCGACAGGGAGCCGCGTCAGGAACTTCTCGATCATGCCCTGCGCGAGCCTCGGTGGATCGAGCTCGAAGAACATCGACGCGACCACCATCGCGCCGTCGAGCGCGACTCCGCCCGAGTGGTTGCCGATGAGCATCGCGCGGCCGCGCTTGGGGACATGCTCGGTGCCGTACGCGTGCACGCGGAAGTAGTATTTGTAGAATACACCTAACGCGCGATAGAACCAGGTGAGGTGTGTCTTGCTCACGCCGTAGGGATCCACGCCGAAGCGCCCAAACCCTATCTCCAGGCGCGACACGCGCGCCTCGATCTCGTCGCGTTCACTCATGGGTTCTTCGATCTTCGCCGCGGAGCCTACCATCTCCCGTGACGTGAACGGGGCACGCCGCTATCATCGGGCCCATGGAAAAGAAGCTGCCAGTTCAATCGTTCCTCGCACTCGCCGCGATCGGTTGGTCGGACGGGTCACTTCAACGCATCGAGAGCGCGGGCCTCGTGCGCGCCGCCAAGGAGTGCGGTCTCGAAGGAGACGCGCTCGCGAAGGTGGAGAGCGCATCGAAGGAGAAGCACTCGCTCGATGGGATCGATCTCACCGGCCTCACCAAGTGGGAGCAGGTCCTCACCTACGCGCTCGCGTCTTGGTTCGCGGCTCTCGACGGCGTCGTGTCGACGAGCGAGCATGAGACGCTCGTCTCCGTGGGCGACAAGCTCGGCCTCGATCAGGCGCTGCGCGTCCGGGCCACGACCGTCGCCAATGACATCGCGTGTCTCCCCGGAGGCGGCAAGCCAGACCGATACGACTTCGTCAAGCTGGTGGAGCGCCTCAAAGAGCGCATGCCACAGTTGGTGGGTTAGGTACCTGCCGGCGGGGAGGTATGGCTCGGCACGTCGCAGTACTTTCCCTTGGGCCGCCGACTGTCTGTGGTGGGTGGGGTTAGCAATACTGTCGCTTGTTGATGTGTCCTGGTCGGCGTCCCAAGGAAAAGCACCGCGCCGCTGCCGGTCTTGGCGACAGGTAGCGGAGGGGGAGGTTAACGACGCTTAGCGCTTTTTGTCGCGGGAAAAGGCTTACGTCAGGCGGTGAGGGTTTCTCCCCGTTCGTCTAAAGGCGTGGAGATTTCGGGGTGTCTACAAAACTTTTTGGGTTGGCGGGCGTCCAATGGACCCATGCGAACACGAACGCTTGCTCTCCTTGCCGCGCTGACCCTCGTTGCTTGCGCGAAGTCGGACAAGTCCGAACAGGCTGCGAGCGGCTCGATCACTGATAACGGGACGGGTGTGCGCGCCAAGGGGGAGGAGGGGAAGGTAGGTGACCCGACCGTCGTGACGACTCCGATGGCGACTCCGATGGCTACGACGACTGCCGCGGCGTCGGCGAATCCGGGCGACACTCGGGGTGGTGGTGGGCTAGGGCTCAACGGCCCCATGAACGCAGCGAAGCCGACCGTCACTGGCGGCAAAGACGGCGAGGAGGACCGTGAGCGCTCTCCGGCAGCGCACGGGCGGGCCGACATGAAGGTCACGGTGGATGGCAACGCGCAATCGATCCGCGCGGGCGAGTGGGACGACAACGCGAACTACCGTGAGTTTCAGAAGTTCCTCGGCGCGGTCACGCAGCCGATCCACACGGTCGATGTGCGCGCGCGACGCTTCATGATCGTTCGCGACTCGGAGGGCAAGGCTGTCCCCCACTGTCCGGTCACCGTGACGGACTCTGCGCAGCACTCGGTGATGCTCACCACCACCGCCTCGGGTCGCGCGATCTTGTTTCCGCACGCAGAAGACCTCGTAGGAAAAGACTTCGTCGCGACGGCCGTGTGCACCGAAGATGTCGCGCGCACCACGTTCTCGCTCAACGACGACTCGGACGGCACCGTCAGCCTCGACTTGAAGAAGAAGCGCAGCCTCGGCAACACGCGCGCGGTCGATCTCGCGTTCGTGCTCGACACGACCGGCTCGATGAGCGAGGAGATCGCCAGCGTCAAGTCGACGATCCAGAAGGTCGCGCAGGCGCTTCAAGGCCAAGAGGTCAGCCTGCGTATCGGCCTCGTCGAGTACAAAGACCGCACGGACGCGTTCGTCACGAAGGTCTACCCGATGTCGAGCGATCTGGCCGCGTTCAGCAACCAAGTGAGCGGCATCGTCGCGAGCGGCGGCGGTGACATGCCCGAAGACATGAACGCCGGACTGCACACCGCGCTCAACTCGCTCGAGTGGAACCCGCAAGCCGTCACGCGCGCCGCGTTCATCATCGGAGATGCGCCGCCTCACCTCGACTACCAGAACGAGGCTGATTACGCGGCAGACATGAAGATCGCTTCGCACCGCGGCATCCAGCTCTTCACCATCGCCGCAAGCGGAATGGATCCGCTCGGTCAAGCCGTGTGGCGTCAGATGGCCGCGTACACCGGCGCGACGAACTTGTTCGTGCTCCGCGGTGGCGCGGGTCCGCAATCGACCGGCGGCGGCGATCCCATCGCGAGCTGCGGCGGCACGCAGACCAACTACGCAAGCGGCAACCTCGATCAGCTGATCGTGATGAAGATCAAGCGAGAGCTCAAGTCACTCGACGTCGACCCGATGAAGATCCCGGGGTTGATCACCGACGAGAACGCGAAGCCCTGCGATCAGCGCATCACGTTCTGGCAACAGTAGAGCCGCTCACTTTTGATCCACCGCCCACTTCGGGCGAACCTTTTCTGCGCCGCGCAGCTCGCATCCCTTGTTGTGCTCGATCGGTCCGTCCGGCACCAAAAAGCCGTCATTGACGCCAGTCTTTCCCGTGACCTCGGTGGGGCCTTGGCAACCTTGCGCGATCCAAGTCGCGAGGATGCTCATCTCTTCGTCGGAGTTGGCTGGCAATCCCATCGGCATGCCGGGTCGAGTGCTCGGATAGTGCGGACGCTCGTAGTCGTCGAAAGCCTCGACGTGATCGCGCTGCTCTTCGACGCGTCGCCTCAACATCGCGGTGATGATTGGAGCTTCTTTTTCGCCAGGACGCGAGACCAACACGCTGTAGCGCTTGCCGTCCGTCCCGACGGCGCCTTGCACAAGCGTCTCGTAGGTTCGCAGTTGAAAGCCCACGCCGTGATAGCCGAAGCCTCCGGTGTTGCCGACGCCTTGGTCCTTCTCGTAGTTGTTCATGTGGCAGTGCACGCAGACCCTGCCGAGCACGCGCTCCTTCATCTCGGAGTACGGCACCGGTCGATCGAGCACCTTCACGGGTTGCGGCACGTACGTCGCGGGCGCGGGCTTGAGCTCTGGGTCTGCATAATACACGTAGTCGCGCAGCACCTCCGCCTCCTCGCGCGACGTGACGAGCGCGGGCATCGTCGTGTCTTTGAGGAGCGTCTGCGGCGCCATGATCCAAGTGAGGATCGCGTCGGGTCGCGTTCGGAGCTTGGCGAAGCGGAGATTGGGCGCCAGCAGAGTCACCATGCGCGCGGCGATGAGCGTGTCTTTGTTGATGCCGAAGTCGATGTTGCCAAGCGTGTGGCACGTGGCGCACGCGCGAGACTTGAACAGCTCTTTGCCCCGCGCCAAGCGCGCTGCGTCCGGCTGCGGCGGGAGCTCCGGCTTGTAGTCGACCGCGAATGGATCGGGGGCGTCCGCTTTGGCAGCGACGTAGCGCGCGACGGCCTTGATGTCCGCCTCGCTCAATTGATGACGAAACATGCTCTCTTCGAGCATGGGTCGTTGATCGAACGGCTCGGTCAAGAAGGTCACGACGTAGTCCGCGCGCATGCGCTTGCCGATGTTGGTGAGCTCTGGCACTCGCTGCAGGTGGAAGATGTTCTTCTGGTAGCGCGCGACGATCGGCTCGCCCCACTTCTCGATCAGCGTGTCGTAGGTCTTGTCGCCTGGGTGCAGTCCCTTCAGCCAAAGGTGACAGCTCGTGCAGCCGTGCGGCTTGGGAGCAGCGGCGAGATCGTCGATCAAGTGACAGCGCGTGCACTCGTTCTTCTCCATTACGCTCTTGCCGAGCGCGATCGCCGAGGCCTTGTCGTCTGCGGCCCATTGCACCGTGATGGGCGCGGGCGGCGCGGCGTCTGCGACTGCGACGGTGGAGGCGTCCGTCGACGCGGTCGGATCCGGCTTTGGACACGCGGCCAACGCGGCGACCAACATGCAGGCGATCGGGCTGAGCCTCACGCAGGTAGAGAGGCTGCTCATCAGAACGCTCCTGACGCGCGAAGCTGAGCGTATTTGTTGCCTGCTCGCACACGCTTCACGATGCCCGCGATGAACAGCACGCTCTGCTGCGGAGCCCAAGCCACTTGCGGAGCTTGGACCATGCGAGGCGCGGGCATCGGCGGTCCGTAGCCCATCGCGGCGAGCGCGTAGTTGGACGGCATCGTCTGACTCTGCGGCGTGTCGAACGGCGACGGCGCGCCCATGGGAGCAGCGGCGACCTCGAAGCCACCGTTCTGCATGTTCCTGCCGTGCAACACGAGACCTTGTTGCTGCGCCGACTGGCGATGCCGATCGAGCATTTGCAAATCGATGTCCGCGTTGCCCGACTGGATCGTCGCCTTCCACCCGCCGTTACTCATCAGGCGGAAAAAGATACTCGATGGCGCACTCATGGCAACGGAACGGTGATCCACTCGCGTGGGCTCGCGACGTGATCTGCCCACGATCCGGCGGAAATCTCCTACCAAAATGCGTATGAGGCGGCGGCGGCGATTGCGTGTCTCGATCTCTGCGCGCTATGAACACGCCTTCATCGGCGGAGGTCTTCATGAAGCGGTTGGTCGTGATTTGGCTCGCAGGGTTCGTGGCAGCAGCGTGCTCGTCGAACGATGGGCTCAGCGTGTTCGACGGAGGTGCTGACGGCAACGGCGATCCTGGTGACGGCTACACGCCACCGATGAAGGGCGACGCGGCGCCTCCTAGCGGTGACGGCGGCCTCTCGCTCTTCTACGCGAACGACGATCACTCGCTCTATCAGCTCGATCCGTCATCGCTTGATCAGTCATCCATGAAGCTGATCGGAGATTTCGACTGCGTGCCTAGTCAAGCGAGCGTCATGACCGACATCGCAGTGAGCAAGGACGGCAAGCTCTTCGGCGTGAGCGCGACCGCTGCGTGGCCGCTCAGCATTCAGACCAAGTCCTTCTTGTTGCCCGACGCCGGCTCGGACGCGAGCGTGAGCGACGCCTCGATCGACGGCAGCTCCAGTGAGGGCGGCGCCTCCGACGCGAGCGTTGCGGATGCGGGACCTACGCAGAAGACGATCGTGCACTGCGACGCGAAGTGGCCCTTGCCTTACGGCACTCACTTCAACGGGCTCACGTTCGCCCCCGAAAACACGGTCTCCGCGAAGGAGGTGCTCATCGGCGGCAACGCGCTCGGCAACCTCTACGCGATCGATCAATCGAGCGGCAACCCGACGATCGTCGGCACGCTCGGGATCAACAAAGACAACAACCTACCGTGGGGAGTCTCTGGAGACATAGTCTTCATGGCGAACAACGGGAGCCCCATCGGCTTCGCGACCGCGCGCACGTGCACCGCGAACAATGCGTGCGATCCGATCGACACGTTGCTCGAGATCGATGTGAAGGCGCTCAAGCTCGGCAACCCCAACAGCGTGCTCAAGGCGATCCGTGGACCGATCAAGCGCGCGGCCAACTGCGGAGACACGACACACTCGACGTTTGGTGCGATCTTCGGGATCGTCGCGCTTGGGTCGAAGGTGTACGGGTTCTCCCGGTGGGGAGATTTCCTCACGATCGACAACGACACGGGTGGCGGTTGTTATGACTGGAGCGCCCCTGGTGTGAATTTCGCGGGGGCGGGGATTACGACGACTGCACCAGTGACGGCCCCTCCGCCGCGCTGACTAGTGCCTACTTGGGCTTCGCCCAAACCCGGGCATTCGCTCCCGCGAATTTCCTAGTGCCGTCGATTCAATAGAATCGAGGCACTAGCTCCGCGCGCTGCGCGAACGTCAGGTGATCGCTCTTGCTAGGATGAAGGCGGCTAAAGCGGCTGCGCTGCCTACTAGGGCGGTTTGGATGGCGCTGCGCGGGCGGGATGATCCGGAGAAGCCGGCTTTTACCCAGCCGAAGAGGGCGAGGGCTACGAGTGTGGAGGCGGCGCTGATTTCTAGAGCGGTGTGTGCGTCGGAGACGAGCGCGTAAGGCGCCAGCGGGAACAGGCCTCCGGCTATGTACGCAGCGGCGATGACGAGGGCGCTTTTGTAGGCTCGGCCGGGCTCGGGCTTCTCTAGGCCTAGCTCGAAGCGCATCATGAAATCGGCCCACTGCTCGGGGCGATCGTGGAAGGCGTCGATCACGGGCTGCACTTGGGCGCGTGTGAGGCCGTACTCGGCGAAGACCTCCACGACCTCGTCCTCTTCGTGCTCGCGCAGCTCCTTGATCTCTCGGTGCTCGCGCGCGAGCTCGCTCGCGTAATGCTCAGCGTCTCCGCGAGACGCGAGATATCCTCCGAGTCCCATCGCGATGGAGCCTGCGGCGACCTCCGCTAGGCCTGCGGTCAGCACCAAGCGAGACTGCGCGAGCGCTCCAGACAAACCGGCCGCGAGCGCGAACGGCACTGTGAGGCCGTCCGACATGCCGATGACGACATCTCGAACGGTGGCTCCGCCCTTGAAGTGCTTTTCGACGTGCATCGCAACGTCTTACATTAAGTTGCGTGCGAAGACTTCTGCGACCCACACGGAGCCGTCAGGATCGTCCACCACGGCGACACCGATGTGCGTGAGCTCGGCGCGCACCATGTTCGCGCGGTGGGATGGGCTCGACCAAAGCGCTCGGTGCGCGAGGGTCACGGTCTGTGCGTGAGCGACGTTCTCGCTCACTTGTTGCGCGGACATTCCTGCGCTCTGCAATCGTTGACTTGGATCGCCATCTCCCACGTCGTGCCCCACGACACGCGCCTGCATCATCCGTCGAGCATGCGCGAGCGCGAGCCCATCGAGGCGTGCGTCGCGTGAGAGCGCGACGAGCCGTTGGTCCGCGCGCAGAGCGGAGAGCATCGCGAGGAGCGCGAGCCGCTCGTCCGAGATGTTGGCACCTGCGGCTTCGAAGGGCGCGGTGAGGTTCGGGATCGTCGTGGGTGGCTGCTCGTCGGCGAACACTTGAGCCATCAACGATGGACGCGGACCCGTCGCGGCGTCGATCACGACCTGCACGGTGAACGCGCCGACGCGATCGGGGGCAAAGCGCGCGACGATTCGCGCTCCGTCGAAGGACGAGGGCACGTTGTGCGGCTCTCCCCCAGGACCGACCACCACGACCCGCGCGCCTGTCGCCGGCACGTTTACGCGCGCATCCACCGTGAGCCAAGTCCCCACGTGCGTCGTGGTCGGCAGCGCGATCGTGAGATCCGCTAGCGCGTCGAGGGCGACCGCCGCGACGACGCGCGTCCCATCCGCTGCGTAACCCGTGGCGACGCCGCACCGCCGCTCACCGGAGTCTTGGAACGAGCGCCGCCACTCGGTCAGCTTGCTCACGAGCGAGTCTTGATCCAACGCGCGTGCGCTCACGATCCATGCGTGTGGCCATACGTGAGGCTCTCCGCTCGCACGCAGCGCGAAGGACAGCGCCTCTGCGTCGAGGTACGGCAGCTCCAGCGCCTTGCGCTCGACGAGCTTCTTCGCGGCGCGACGTAGGCCCGCTTCAGGCGCGCCGCACACGCGCTGCAGCTCGAGCTCTTGGTCCGTCAGCTCTGCCGAGCTCACGGCGACGGGAGACTGCGTCTGCGATGCCCAGGTCCACGCGGGCTCTGACTGCGCGTTCGCGAGAGTCGCGACACACGTGGTGCAAACAAGGACAGACCACCTCACGCGTCGATCTTATTGCGCTCTCTTCGGCGGGTCACTTTTGTTGCCACGACGCGCGAGCGCGAGCCCAACGCGCAGCCCCAACAAGAAGGACGCGAGAACCGCGAGCACGATGCCGAGCCCGCTCACTGCGCGAACTCGACTAGTTGAGCGAGAAGCTCTTGCCGACGGTGACCTCGCCGCCGGAGAACGCCGGGACCTTCGCCGCGCGGAACTTGCCCGCGACACAACCACCGACTGACGTGCCCGAGAACGGCGGCGTGTCGACGTCGACAGACTTGACCGCACCGCTCGGCGCGAACGTCACCTTCACGTGACCCGAGCCTGTGGGGCCGTCGCCCTTCTTGCACGAGCTCAAGCTGGTCGCGATTGCGCCAAGCGACGAAGCCGCTTGCCCTCGATCGAACGGCGCGCTCGCCGTCGGGGTCGCCGTGGTGTTGCCACCGCCGGCTCCAGGGCACGGGGCACCAGCACCTTCTGCCATCTGGCAGTTGAAGTCACCTGCGGGGCAGTGGCATCGACCACCGCCAGCAGGCGTCGTCGTCGTGGTGTTGTTCGTCGTCGTGGTGTTGTTCGTGGTGGTGGTGGTGTTGTTGGTCCCGGTCGGAACCCTGTTGGTGTTGTTCGATACGCCCACGTTCGGAGGCTTCGCGCCGCCCGTGCCAG
>JANYHY010000261.1 GCA_025362165.1 Myxococcales bacterium
AAGTTGCGACACTCTTCCAAATCAGTGAGCGCTCTCAGTCCGGCGCGATAGCCGTCGAGCTCCACCTCCAAACCGGTCTCGGTCGGGTCGGGACCTTTGCTGTCTCCGACTCCGCTCCTCTCCACGCGCAGGACGATCCAACCTCGACCTGCGCACGCTTGCACCCACTTGCGAATGGGAGCGTCTGGGCTCAGCGGCGCTTCGCACGACTCGGCACGAATGGACTGCATGTAGAGAATCGATCCCACGACCGGATGCTCGTTCGGGATCGCGAAGATCGCGCGCAAGCGACTGGCGACTTGACCCAAGAGAACGTCAGCTCCCTCGATGACCTCGACAGGCAGCGGAGGCGCGTCGCCGGTCAGGGTCAACGTCCGATCGCCTCGGCGAACCTCGAACGAGAAGCGTCGGTCCGTGCCTTTCGCCCGCGCTTCTCGCGTGAGCGTGCGTGCGTCCGTGAAGGGTCTCTCGTCGATCGAGAGCAGACGATCGCCCGTGAAAATGCCCACTTTCGCGCCTGCACCGCCTGGCAAGACCGCGGTGATCGCGCCTCCTTCACCGATCTGCAGACCGAGGAACGAGCGCCGAGCGAGCGAGTCCTGATACACCAAGAGGATGGTCGCACCTCGACCGAACGTCGTCCACGTGTGCGTTGCGAGCGACGCGCAGACACGCGCGCGCATCGACGCGACCACAGACCGACGACTCGTTCATTTGAACCAAGACGAGCTCGCGCGTGCGCTGCCCGATATCGAAGTATTGATCGCCAGCGTGTTGCCGCAGCTCGGTTGGTCGAGCGCCAAGAGACTTCGGCTCCTTCAGTTCCTCAGCTCGGGGGTCGATCATTCGTTGCCGCTCTTGGGTTTGCCAGAAGGTGTCATCGTCGCGAACGCGCGCGGGCTGCACGTGGCGGAGATGCGCGATCATGCCCTCGCGATGATGCTCGGCTTCGAGCGCTCGCTGTCGGTGTTCGCGAAGCTCCAGCGCGACTCCCGGTGGCAGCCCACTCCCGCGGGGACGCTCGTAGGAAAGACGGTCACCATCCTGGGGCTCGGGCAAGTAGGCGCAGCGATCGCGAGCGCGTGCGCCTCGCTCGGCATGCGCGTGTTGGGCTCACGCTCGATGCCGAGCCCAACGCCTCACGTCGACATCGTATTTGGTTTGGAAGCTCTCGAAGAGCATTTGCCAAATACCGATTATCTGGTCATCACGTTGCCGCTCACCTCCAAGACAGCAGGAGTGATCGGGGCGACCGCGCTCGGGCGCATGAAGCCCGCTGCGGTGCTGATTCATCTCTCGCGCGGCGGAATCGTGGACGAAGACGCGCTCACAAGAGCCCTGCAAAATGGGCAGATCAAGGGAGCTGCGCTCGACGCGTTCGAGACCGAACCCTTGGCTGCGTCGAGCCCGTTGTGGTCCGTGCCAAACCTGGTCATCACGCCGCACAGCGCCGGCCTCTTGGATCGTCACCTCGAGCGCGCCATGGCGTTCGCTCTCGACAACATCGCGCGCGTCGAGCGCGGCGACCCTCCACTCACACCCATCAATCTAGAGCGCGGCTACTAGCCGCCTACCCGGGGCCGCCTGCGTCTTGGGGGGGCGGGCCGCCGTCGGGCGGAGGCATCATCGGGGGAGCGCACACCTTGAGGCCTTGGAGCTGCGGGATGACTCTGCACGTGTAGCCGGGCTGCTTGCACTCCTTGTCCGTGAGACAGAGCTGCGGCTGTTGGTTTCCGCACTGCGGCATGCACGTCGCCTTGATGGATTGCATTTGAAAGGCGCCACAACACACATCTCCGTTGGTGCAGTTGGCGGCGCTCGTGCACGAGAACGAGGCGCCCATACACTGGCCTATCGCAGTGCACATGACACTCTGTTGGGTTGCGCAACACACTTGAGTGGAAGGATCACAGGTTGGTCCCATCCCGCACGGGATAGGTTGCACACCTGTCGAAGTGTCGGGAATGGACACAACGTCGAACCCGCTGGGGCCGTCACCCGCCTGCGGGCCGTCGGTGGGGACGCTCCCGTCGAGCGTTTGGTTGCTGTCGAGGGATCCGCCGCACGCGACCGCTGCGGCGACGATGGAGGCTGCAAAGCTAACTCGGCGAAGGGTGATCATCGTCAGAGAGTCTACGTAAAACGAGGCCGAAAGCCAGTCGTCTATCTATTTACACGAGATTGAGTAGCCAGAAATTGGGCTGTCTAGACCTCTAGGAAGTAGCGTTTCGAGTGCTCTCTAGGATTCTCGCCGCGCGCACGCTGCGCACGACGTCTTTGCCTGGAGCGCGAGGAAATCATGTCCGAAACGTCAAGCGGCCGCTTTGCGCGACTCGTCGCACTCCTGGGATCTCTCGGCGTGTTGTTCTTGGCCGAATCAGCCCACGCCGGCGCGGTTCCCAATCACGTGCGCGACGTGAAGCTGCACCCCACGGAGGGCGTCCCTGGGTCGACCGACATCGAAATCGTCGGCACCGCGACCCCCTCTTACATCGTGCGAGCCGAGCCAGGAGGCAAGCGCCTCTATGTCGATTTGAGCGACGCGGACGTAGTCGGCGCTCCAGAGGCGCTCACCGAGTCCGCAGGCCTCGCGCTCGGAGTGCTCACGCAATCTTTCAAGACGGACGGCGGCACGCTCGCGCGGGTCACTATCAACTTGGGTAAAGAGGCGAACTACCGAGTACGCGTAGAAGGCAACACACTTCGAGTCACGCTGACGCAGACCGGCGCGACCTCCGCTCCCGCACCCACGACCGCGCCGGCCGCGATCGTCGGAAAGTCGGAGCTCAAAGAGGTCAAGTTCGAGCGCGGCGCCAACGGCAAAGACCGAGTCGTGGTCTCTCTCAGCGACATACCCGCTTATTCATTGACGACCACGGCGCAAGGCAAAATCCGCCTCGAAATGAAGGCGACGAAGGTCCCCGATACTCTATTACGCACGCTCGACGTAAGCGCCTATCGAGGCTTCTTGCGCACGGTCAGCACGTACACGGACGCAGCGGCGGGCATGGCTATCGTGGAGATCGATCGCAACGGTGACGCGCAGGGAGATGTCGCGATCGAGGAGGGCAAGATCGTTTGGTCATTCGAGGCGCCCAGCAAGAACGCGATCGCTTCTCCCATCATCAAGGGGTCCTCCTCCGCCACGCGCCACACGGTCACTGTCGCGCGCGAGGACGACACTGCGGGAGTCGCGCGAGTCGACACCTCGATTCATGACGGTGACGCGACGGACGGTGCGATCGAGCACACGACGGGAGGCGGCGAGGCAGGCTTCACGAGCACCACGCCGATGCAAGCCGCCGGTCGCTACAACGGCCGCCGCATCGATCTCGACCTGAAGGACGCAGACATCCACAACATCTTGCGGCTGCTCGCGGACGTGGGTCGCGTCAACGTCGTCACGGCCGACGACGTGAGCGGCAACATCACGATCCGCATGCGCAACGTCCCGTGGGATCAGGCGCTGGACGTCGTGTTGCAGGCTAAAAGCCTGGGGATGGTGCGACAAGGCAACTTGATTCGCGTCGCTCCGCTCGCCGTGCTCCAGAAGGAGCGTGAGCTCGAGATCGCGCGCCACAAGCAAGAGCTCGATCTCGCCCCGCTCGAGACCCGCCTCATCCCCGTCAGCTACGCGTCGGCCGACGAGCTTCAAGCGCGCGCCAAGGATCTCCTCTCTCCGCGCGGCTCACTCGCGGTGGACGAGCGCACCAACGTGCTCATCGCGCGCGACGTGACTGGCAACTTGAACCACATCGAAGAGCTCGTGCGCTCGCTCGATACGCAGACCGCGCAGGTGCTCATCGAGGCGCGCATCGTAGAGGCGACTAGCAAGTATCTCCGAGACGTCGGCATCCAGTGGGGCGGCGATACCACGTTCAGCGAGGCCACCGGCAACCCGACCGGCATCGCGTTCCCGTCCAAGGTGGGAGTCACCGGCGGTAACTACGACGCGCAATCACCGACTGCCGGTTTGTCTCCCTTCACGCGCCAAATCGCCAATCCCAACTTCGCAGTCAACTTGCCCGCAGCGGTCGGTACGGGATCAGGCGGCGCGCTCGGCCTCACGTTCGGCTCCGCGGACAACAACATCAACTTGAGCGTCCGCCTCTCTGCGGCCGAATCGAGCGGCATGTTGCGCATCGTGTCCTCGCCGCGAATCCTCACGTTGGACAACCACGAGGCGCGCATCAACCAAGGTACGTTGATCCCGTTCTCGCAGGTCAGCGCGCAAGGCGTTCAGACGACCTTCCAAGAAGCCAAGCTTCAGTTGCTCGTGAAGCCTCACGTCACAGCCGATGGATCAGTCGCGATGCACGTCAAGATCAACCGAGACGAGCCGGACTTCAACCAGACGTCTGCTCGTGGCGACCCCACCATCCTCAAGCGCGAGGCCGAGACTGATCTGCTCGTGATGGATGGACACACCGCGGTCATCGGTGGAATCTACACGCGAAATACCGGCAGAAACCTCGATCAAATCCCGTTCTTCGGCGACATCCCGCTGCTCGGAATTCTCTTCCAGCGCCGCCGCGCGAGCGACACGCGCAACGAGCTCGTGATCTTCCTGACACCGAGGATCGTCAACCGCGCCGAAGCCCTCGGTCGCTGAGTCCATCTCGAAGCGCACACGCGCTTTGAGTGAGCGTGAAGAGAGCCGTGAGCGAGAGTAAGCCGTTCCCCACGAAGCTCTTTCTGTTCGCCTTCTTTGGGTGGACCTTCGACTTCTATGACCTGGTGTTGCTCGGGTTCTTGAAGGACGACGTCGGCAAGGCGTTTCATCTCACGCACCAGACCGAGGCTTGGATGCTCGGCGTGGCGTTGGGTACTAGTGGGTTGGGCGGAATCGTTTGTGGCGCGCTCGCGGATCGTGTCGGCAAGCGAACGATGCTCAGTAGTACGATATTGCTCTATTCGTTTGGCTCGGTCATCGCAGGGTTGGCACCCAATATTTGGATATTCCTCATTGGCCGCGGGATTGTCGGTTTGGGCGTCGGCGGTGAGTGGGCAATAGGTCACGCGATGGTCGCCGAAGCGATGCGGAGCGAGGCGCGGGGCCGCGGATCAGCCTTGTTGCAAGCAGGAGAGCCCGTCGGCGTGGGCCTCGCGGCGATTGCCGGTTATCTCATCGCTCCCAGAGTGGGTTGGCGCGCGGTGATGGTCGCGTCCGCCGCTACTGCGTTATTGGCGTTGTTCGCGCGGCGCTCCATGCACCTCCCCAACGAAGTATCGGCGCGCGTCGCCATTCGCCGCAAAGACATCATCCCTCGCCTGCCCCGCCTCGCTAGTGCGTGGCTGCTGGGCGTCTTCAAGCTCGGGACCTATTGGACTTGCTACACGTGGTTGCCGTCTTTCCTCGTCAAGGAGATGCACCAGAGCGTCAGCCGGAGCCTGCAGCTCGTCGCGTGCGCGCAGGTCGGACAGTTCACCGGGATGCTCGTGTTCGGCAACGTCGCGGACAAGCTCGGACGCAGACCGGCGTTCTCCATCTTCTCAGTCATCACGGCGATCGCGGTCGCTCTCCTGGCGTATCGTTGGGAGTACCTCGCGGACCATCGCCTGCTCTTCTGGGCGGTGATGGTGGTCTTCGGGTTCGGATCCGGATGCACCGCTGGCTTCGGGGCGCTCCTCGCGGAGCTCTACCCCACGGAGCTACGCAGCATGATGATGGGTACGACCTACAACCTCGCGCGCGCCGCGCAGCTCGGAGCGCCGCTCTTGGTCGCGTGGGCGGTCGCTCAAAACGGCCTCGCCGGAGGCCTCACCGTACCTGTCGTGCTCGCGATCCTCACGGCGACTTGGGTGTGGGTCCTCCCTGAAACCAAGGGGATCGCGCTCCCAACACTGGAGCGATGACGGGAGCGCGCCTTGACGGCCATGAGATAGCGCGCGATCATCGATGACTAAACTTTCTTCTCCGGAGCAGACACATGCGCCACACCACCGCCGCCATCGCACTCACTCTCGCAGGCTTCGCGACGGCGCTCGCCCTGGGGGCTTGTGGCTCGAACGCCAGTGGACCGCTTCCGTTCGACGGGCCCGACACCGGGACCGCGGATGTGCTCGGGACGCCGGACGACGCGCAGAATTTCAACACCGACACCGGACCGCAACAGAAGCCTGACTCGTCGCTTCCCCCGGCCGCTGGCGTCGTGTACGCGCACGGGCCTGACACTCTCTACAAGGTGGACCCGATCACCAAGGCGGTGAAGCTCATCGGTCCGTTTCAAGGTTGCAGCTCCGTCATCGATCTCGCGCTCGACATCAACTCCAACGCGTGGGTCACCACGTTCGGCGGTCTGTATTCGCTCGATCTGAAGACCGCAAAGTGCACGCAAATCTCGACTGGCAGTTATCCAAACTCGCTCTCGTTCGTGCCCAAGGGAACACTCGACCAAAACAAAGAAGCACTAGTAGGTTATGTGGGCTCCACCTATGTGCGCATCGACGAGAAGACCGGCAACGTCACGAACGTAGGCTCCATCGGCAGCGGCTATTCATCGAGCGGCGACATCGTCTCGGTCATCAATGGCGGCACGTTCCTCACGGTGACTGGCAACAACTGCGCTGACTGTTTGTTGCAGGTGGACCCGAAGACTGGGTCGATGATCAAGAACTATGGGTCGGTCAACCACGGCGCTGTGTTCGGCTTGGCCTTTTGGGCGGCCACGCTCTATGGCTTCGACGCGCAGGGTGAGTTGTTCACGATCAACGTGCAGAACAACACCATCAAGACTCAGAACATCATGATCCCCAACGCGCCGCCGAACCTGAATTGGTGGGGCGCCGGCTCGACGACCGCCGCTCCAGTCGCTGACTCGGACGGCGGCATCATCCCCATCAACTAGGGCGAGGGGGGCGGGTCTTTCGCGGTAGTTTGCGCGCCTCTTTGGGGACGTTGGCGTCTCGCACGCGCTGAACGAGAGTTCGAAATACGCGGTGCAGGCCTGCTTCGATCTCTGGAGATTCTCCGCAGAGCGTGAGCGCGAGCGCGACAGACTCGAGAGTGGAGACGTACTCGCGCTTCGGTTCTGCGCGCAGCTTTCCATAGATGGAGGGCTGCTTGGGTTTGAGCGTCAATCGATTCATTCGATTGAGCCACGGGTTGCGCCACCAGAGTGTCTTGGCTTTGGACCAAGTGCCGTCTAGGACCACGACGCCATCCAGCGCGCTCGCCTCGCGCACGCCGCTCCGACCGTCACGCTCTGGGAAGAGCACTGCCCACTTGCTGAGGTCGACGTCTTCGCCCAGCGCGTGACCGAGGCTTCGCCAGCTCAACCCGATCACCAGCTGAACCTTCGGCAGACTAGCCACCAGGATCTGCGCAGAGCCGAGCAGCGCGTCTTGCTCTTGCGGGTGCTGAAGGATCAAGACTCTGAGCGACGTCGGGTACGAGACGATCCGATCACACACGCACGCGACCTTGGGTCGTCGACAGGTTTCACACGACTCGATCACTAGACTTGGCGGTATCACGAGTCCCTCGAGCCTGCACGCACGTCGTGATCGATGGCACCAACACCGATCGCACTTCGCCGCAAGAACAAGGCAGATACACGCTGCCGACGAGCGCGCGGCGGTTCCGAGGAGAGCGCAACTCCTCTCCGCTCGGGAGCTTCAGTGCGACCGTGCGCGCGCCGAGCGTGAGCGTGAGTTCGTCGCTCTTATGTGTGCCCGTGAACGACTCGTGATCGAACGCACCGAGGATCGCGAAGAGCCCTTCTTCACGTAGTCGCTTGCGTGATGGTGAGCGCAACCCGCGCGACAGGCTGAGGATCGGATCGAGCGTGGGCACGTCGCCGCGCCGCGGGATCCGCTCGTGCTTGGTGAGCGCGCGATCACCGTAATAGTGAATCCCAGCTACACCGTACAATCGAAAGAAGTAGGGAATGTCCCCGCGCGCCATCTGCTCTGCTTCGGCGTCCAGCAATGGCGGCCACACTGGCTCGGAGCGCGCGCGCACGTACTCGTCAGTCCCGCGCAGCATCACGCGAATGGGCGCATTTCGCAGGCCAGGGAGTCCCAAAAGGACGCGCGCGATGTCTCGCGATCGATGATCGAGGAGCTCGAGCGTGTTGCGATAATTGGCAATCATCGTCAATAGACTAGAGACGCTGATGGGCTTTTCGAGATATGGCAATAAGCGGCGAACACCGCTGGAATGCCGGCAGATCGCGGCCACTTCCGAATCGGCGTCTGGCAGCAGCTTGGTCTCGGTGGGTAACGAGAGATCTCCCAGGATCATCTCGACGTCCAGCGGACCAAAGACGATATTGCCGCGCGCGTCTAGGCCCAAGGCGAGGTTCTCCCAATGAAGGTCGGAGACCCCTAGCCACGACCATAGCGCCAGCGATCGTCCGGCGATCGCTGACAGCGTGTGTGTCGAAGGCGCGCGCAGCGGAGAGAGCGTGATGCGCTCCACGTCTCCTTCCGTTTTGTAGAACTTCAACGAAGGGAGGAACGCGAACATGCCTGGAGCGGCCTCGTCGAACCATCTCCGTAGGGGACTGTCTCGCGAGAGCAACAGCCACTCCCAGAACACGGTGCGCGGTTTGTGGACGCGCTTGCGCGTGGCGGTGACGCGACGACCGAAGTTGTGTGTGTCTCCACGAAGACCGCTCATTTGCGCCACCCCGCGAGGAAGCGCCGAAAGTCATCTCGCGCGACTGGGTAGAGCGCACGCCATTCGCGCTCGAGGGCTTCAGCGTCGACGGCGACGACCGCACGCAGTCGTGTGAAGTAGGTAGTGAGAGCGCGCTCTTCGACCTTGGGTGTGGTGTCATAAAGCAAGTACGCGACGTCTTTGATCCCGCAGCCGCCTCCCACGTATTGGAAGTCGACTGCGGCGACGCTCGCTCCGTCGTGCGAGAAGCAGAAGTTGTCGGGCTTGGCGTCACCGTGGACGATCGTCAGAAAACGAGCCTCGCGCAGCAGCTTATCGAGCTCCGGCGCGCGCTCGCGGAGAGCTTGATCTCGTATCCGCGCGAGCTCGTCTCGGCGAGTATCCAAATGCCAATACGTGCCGTGCTTCCATAACCCATTAGGCGAAACTTCGATGAAGCGCGCGTGGAACGAGGCGAGCCAGCAGAGGCACGCGCCGAGCTGGACTCCGGTGGGATCGTGGTGGCGCTCTGCGAAGCCAGCTGCGTCGAGGTCCTCGAGGATCAGCCACGACTCGGTCTTGTTGCTTCGATGACCGATCACCCTGGCGACTCGACAGCTCGAGTCGCACTTTGGCGCGAACGCTCGATAGAACGCTTGCTCCACCTCGTACGAGCGGCACTTGCGCGCGTGAGCAACGTCGTCTTCGGACCGAGCGGGCGGGCTCACGGACTTCACGATGACCGACGACCCATCCTCGAGCTGCACCCGCAAGATCTCGCCGTAGCCGCTCCATAGCGATTGAATTCGTGCGATGCGCTCGACGCGAGATCCCGTGTGTTCTTCCACCAGCTCGCGGACCGTCACGCGTGCCAGACTATCGAGTTATCCGTCGGCGTGCAGAGCGTGTTAGTCCAGTCGCATGCGTCGTGTCGCTCTCGTGGGTGTGTTCTCATTCCTCTCTCTTGCTTTCGCGTGCGGCGCTCCGGAGCCACGAATTCCGCCTGGATCGGCGATCGCGGCGCCTCTGCCTCGTGCGGTGCTTGCATCGGGGAATCTTCAACAAGACGCGAAGTTATTTCTCGAGTTCTACAATCGCGCGTTGGTCGACATGACCGCCGAGCTGCAAGACTCCGAGTGGAAGGCGTCGACGGATGTCTCCGATGCGCACGCCGGGGAACGCGTAGGCGCCGAGCAGGTCATGGCCGGCTTCACGGGCAGCGCGTATGTCGTCGCACGAGCGAAGGCGCTGCTCGCGCACGCAACGGAGCTGGACGACCTCACGGTTCGTCAATTGAGAGTCATCCTGTTGGATGCAGCCGGCGCGCCTGCGACGGACCGTGCGCTCCTGGGGAGGCGCATCGCCGCCGAAGCGAAGCAGTCGGCCACGCAAGATGGCTATGTCTATTGCCTACAGCGACAGGGCACGCGTTGTGTGAAGACGGCCACGGCCAATGACATCGACGACGTGCTCCGATCCTCGGTCGATCTAGGTGTTCGCGAAAATGCGTGGCGCGCCTCGAAAGACATCGGCAAGCCGCTCCGCGCGGGCATCTTGGACTTGCGTGATCTACGCAACGCCACATCCAAGCAGCTTGGCTACTCGGATTTTTATGCATTGCAGGTCGCCGACTACGGAATGACGACTGATGAAATGATGAAGCTGCTCGACGACTCGCTCGCAGAGCTGCGACCTCTGCTCACTCAGCTGCAGTGTTATGCCCGCAAGACACTGGCGAAACGCTACAAACAAAAGGAACCAACGCTCTTGCCTGCGCATTGGATCGGCAACCGCTGGGCGCAGTCGTGGCCAGGCATCGTGGACTCAGTGAACCTGGACAAGCTCTTCACGAGCAAGCCGCCAGCCTACTTCCCCGAGCAGGCCGAGAAGTACTACGTCTCGATGGGGTTTGATCCCTTGCCCAAGTCTTTTTGGGAAGGCAGCGATCTCTATCCAGTCAAGAAGGGTGATGCACGCCACAAGAACTCACACGCGAGCGCGTGGCATATGGATCTCGAAAATAACGTGAGATCACTGATGAGCGTGGAGCCCAACGAAGACTGGTTTCTCACGGCGCATCACGAGCTGGGACATATTTACTATTACCTCTCTTATGCGATCGAGTCGGTGCCGCCCGTGTTGCGTCGAGGGGCCAATCGCGCGTTCCACGAAGGGGTTGGAGAGTTGATCTCACTGTCGGTTCGGCAGGAGCCTTATCTACGGCAAGTGGGCCTACTGGGCGCTAGCGACAAGCTCGACCCTACGAACATGTTGCTCGACGACGCGCTGTCGAAGGGACCTGTCTTCTTCGCGTTTTCAGCGGGAACGATGGCTCACTACGAGCACGATCTCTACTCGGCGAACTTGCCCGCGACCGAGCTCAACGCGCGGTGGTGGAAGTACGTCGCCGAGTTTCAAGGTGTCGCGCCGCCCTCCCAGCGCGACGAGTCAACTTGCGACGCATGCAGCAAGACGCACATCAATGACGACCCTGGGCAGTACTATGACTATGCCCTGGCGACCCTCATCAAGCATCAACTCCACGAGCACTTTTGCAAGGACATCGTCCACGCTGACCCGCATGCGTGCACTTATTATCAAAACAAACAAGTGGGCGACGCGCTCCGCAAGATACTCGCTCTCGGAGACACGCGTGATTGGCGCGCGGTGCTCCGCGAAGTCACCGGCGAAGACATCTCGGTGAACGCAATGGCTCGATATTATGCGCCGCTGATCGAAGTGTTGAAAAAGGAGAACGCCGGCAAGACGTGCGGCTTCTGACGGGCGACGTCAGCGAGTCAGTCGGATGTCGAGAGACGACGCAGGTGTCGCAGAGGGCTTTGCGATTGGCTTTGTGATCTGCGGCTTGGGCTTGGCTGTCGTCGGGGGGACCGCCGTGACGCTCGGGGTCGCGATCGTCGACGCGGACGGCTGCGGTGGCGCGACGACTCCAGAGGCTGCGCTGAGTGGCGCGGACGGGGCCGAAGCGAGCGGTGCGGTAGTTGACTTATCATGCGTCACCACGAGCGCGACCACCGACACGAGCGCGACGAGTGCTGCGGCGATCGCGACGAGAATGAGCCCAGAGCGCTTCTTTTCGGCCGGCGCGGCGATCGGTCGAGCGCCGCTCGCGATGGTCGCGTTGCCCTCTGTCGCGTAGGAGCCCGTGTGCGGCGCGTTCGTCCCAGTCGCGATGAACGAGTCGATCTGAGGGAGCGCGTGCGCGGCGTAGGCCGTCTCTGAGAGCGCGCTCGCGAGTCGCATCTGCGCCTCGATGACAGCTTGGATCTTCGCGCGCTCCTTCGCGAAGGCGGCGGCGATTCGCTCTCCGAACTCGCGAGCGTCGGGCCTGGAGTTGTGCGCCTCCAGGTAAGAGAGCAGCTCGGCACGCATCTCGAGCGCGGTCGCGTAGCGATCCTCCGGCCGTGGTGCGAGCGAGCGCGTGCACACTCGCAGGAGGATCGGATCCAGGTCGGTGGCGAACTCCTCCACGCGCGGGATCGCGCCCGTCGACAATACGTGCATAATCCCCGCATCTGGCATGTTCTTCCACATGCGGCGCTTGCAGAGGGCTTCCCACAGCATGATGCCGACTGCGAACAAGTCGGCGCGACGATCCACGACTCTTCCGAAAGCCTGCTCGGGCGCCATGTAGCTCAGCTTGCCTTTGATGACGCCGGTGCGTGTCTTCGACGCCGAGGTCGCCGCCTTCGCGATCCCGAAATCGACGACCTTCACGTCGCCTGTGTAGGTGACGAAGACGTTGTGCGGGCTCACGTCGCGGTGCACGACGTTGAGCGACGTGCCGTCATAGTCCTTCAGCTCGTGCGCGGCGTGTAGCCCGTCGAGCAGATCGCAGAGGACGCGGATCTGATCGTCGAGCTGGAGCTGGTTCTCCTTCTGAAGGCGGAGTCGCACGCTGGAAAATGGTTGACCCTCGAGGTACTCCATCACGATCAAGAACTGCCCGTCGTCGTCCGCGACCTCGTAGGTCTGCACGATGTGCGGGTGGTTCAAGCGCGCGGCGAGGCGCGCTTCGTCCAGGAACATGTCTCGAAACTCCTGATCGTTCGCGAGCTCGGGCTGTAGCTGCTTGAAGACCACGAGCTTGCTGAAGCCCGCAGGCCCTGTCGCAGCCGCGAGGTATACGGTCGCCATGCCGCCGCGACCGAGCTCCGCGATAGGCCGGTATTTTCCGAAGCTCTTTTGCGCGAGCGCAGCGGTCACTTCTCAACATCCTAGCAGCCCTGGTAAAGAGCGAGTGTGGCTTCGGCAACCAGGAGTTGGTCGTGTGTGGCGCTCGCGGTGGCGCTGTTGTTGTCTGGCGCGGCGAGAGCGGATGACCTCGCAGACGAGGCCGACTTGCAGTTCCAGATCGGCGCCGACGCGTACGGCCGTGGCGACTTCCGCGGCGCGCTCGAGCACTTCCTCGCGTCCAACCGACTCGTGCCCAACAAGAACGTCGTCTTCAACGTCGCGCGCTCTTACGAGCAGCTCAAAATGGCACCCGAGGCCTATCGCTTCTACCTAGAAGCGCTCGACGGCGAGACCCGCGCAGACAGCAAGAAGCGCATCGAAGAAGCGCTCGGGCGCGTCGCCTCTGGAGTCGCGGTCCTCAAGGTCATCACCGATCCGCCTGGTGCCACGGTGTACCTCGATCGCAAGGATCTCGGCCCGCGTGGGAGCACGCCTCGCGCGCTGGGGCTCGGCGCTGGCAGGCACAAAGTGTTGGTGGAGCTCGCAGGCTACGAGCCGATGTCGCGTGACGAGGTGGAGCTCCGCGTCGGGGCCG
>JANYHY010000268.1 GCA_025362165.1 Myxococcales bacterium
CCGATCAAGGTTCGGCCTAGAGCCCCAGCTGCCCAGCCTCACGATGACAACAAGAGTCTCCCTCTTCCCCCCCGCTACCTGTCGCCATGACCGGCAGCGGCGCGGTGCTTTTCCTTGGGACGCCGACCAAGACCCGTCACCAAGCGATCATCGACCTCACTCCTCAGCCCGCCCCAAGTCGGCGGCCCAAGGGAAAGTACTGCGACGTGCCGAGCCACACCCCCCCCGCCGACAGGTACCCCCATTTCAACGCTTGGCGACTTCGGTCTTTGACTTGGCGTCGCTCGAGGGGAGCGGCACGCCGAGGCGCGCGTGCATGCGACGCGCTTCGGAGCTCTCGGGGTAGAGCTCCAGCACCTCTTCGAGCACGGCACGCGCGTCCGAGCGGTGACCGCTCGCGTCGAGGACTTGCGCGAGGAACAGGCGCGGCTCTGGAGTGGACTCGTGCAAGGCCCACGCGTCTGCTGCGCGCCGAGCCTCTCGGAACTGACCTGCGTGATAGGCGGCCTGCGCCCACGCCTTCAGCGCGCGAGGGTCTGAGGGCTTGGTCTTCGCATCTGACCGTGCGACATCCAGCTTGCTTCGCGACGCGCTCTTGTCCGCGGCAGGCTTGTCGTTGGGAGTCGCGATCGCGGGCGGCGCGGGATCGGGATCTTTCGTCGTGGACGGAGGCGCCGCGCTGTTGGTGAGCGCCGAGACGGCATAGGACTCGGGAGGCGAGGTGGGCTCCATGAGCGTCGCGGTGTCGGATGGGTCTGCGACCGGCACGCGAGAGACGCACGCCTTGCTGATCAACGCGATCGTGCACGCGGTTGCGGTGATCGCGATCGCACGACCAGCCCACGACGATCGCTTGACCGGCTTGGCCACGATCGGCACGGAGCGATCTTTGACGACGGCCTCGAGCGCTTCACGCATCGCCTTCGCGGACGCGAAGCGATCCTCTGGCTTCTTCTCGAGGGCCTTCATCACGACGCGCTCGAGCGCCTCGGGGATGTTCCTCTCGGGAGCGCGTGATCGCGGCGGCTCGACCAACTCGCGCAGCTGCTTTCCGAGCACGACCACGCTGCTCTTGCCTTCGAACGGGCGCTCGCCAGTCAGCAGCTCGTACAGCACGCAACCGAGCGAGTAGACATCGCAACGCGCATCCACCGCTTCACCAGCGACTTGCTCGGGCGCCATGTACTCGGGCGTCCCGAAGATCGCGAAGCCCTTTTGTTTGGTCTCGGACGATGGCGTGTCCGAGAGCGCCATCGCGACGCCGAAGTCGAGGAGCTTGAGCGTGCCATTCTTCGTCAAGAAGAGGTTCGCCGGCTTGAGATCGCGGTGCACGAGACCTGCTGCGTGCGCTGCTTCGAGCGCGCGTGTTGCCTGAATCGCGAGATCGCTCGCGTGCTCGGGCGAGACCGTTCGCTCCTCCAAGATCGCGTCGATCGTCTTGCCATCGAGCAGCTCCATCGCCAAGAACACGCGGCCGTCTTGCGCTTTGCCGAAGTCCGAGAGGTGCACGAGGTTCTCGTGCGACAGCCCCGCGACGAGCCGCGCCTCCTTGCGGAAGCGATCGATCGCGTCGGTCGCCGTGCCGTGTTCGGGCGAGAGCACCTTGATGGCGAGCTTGCGACCGAGCTCGGTGTGCTCGGCCTCCCAAACGCACCCGCTGGCGCCCTCGCCGATCTTCTTGATGAGTCGATACGATGTGCCCGCGAGCAGACCGCCCTCGTCGTTCATGTGCTCGGCGACCTTCTCGGCCACGGACGAGCTTGGCGTCAGCTCGTCGCTCTTGCGGAGCGCGCGCGCCTCTCGCAGTCCCTTGGCGAACTCTGCGCGCGAGCGTCCTGGCTCACGCGGCCACAACGTCAGCATCAACGCGGCCACACGCCCGCGCACGCTGCGCGCGCCGTCCTTCTGCGCAGGTGCCTCCGCGAGTATGCGACCGAGATCGCCGGCCGCGAAGCTCGCGCTCGTGTAGCGCTCGTCGGGATCGCTCTTGGTGAGCTTGGCGAGGATCTCATCGAGCAACGGCGGAGCGCCCAACTGCTCGGCGATCGGGGGCAACACGAGCTTACCGTTCGCGCCGTCTTCGAGGTGCTTCTGCGCGTCTCCGGTCAAGAAGCGGCGCGACGCGCAGAGCTCCCAGATCATCACGCCCACCGCGTAGAGATCGATCCGCGCGTCACCCACTTGTTGGCGCGCGACCTCGGGAGCGACGTATCCAGGCTTCGCGAACACGACGCCCGCGACCGTGTGGCAGCGGCGGTTGTGACCGCGCGCGGTGCCAAAATCGATGAGCTTCACCTCGCCCGCGTAGCCGACCATCACGTTCTGAGGAGACAGATCGCGGTGCACGATTCCGAGCGGAGTGCCGTCGCTGCCAGAGCGCTCGTGGACGTGCGCGAGCGCCGCGGACATCTCGATGCCGATCGCGACCGCCTCAGGCCAGCCGATCCGCGCGCCCATTTGGATCGCGCGCTGGCGCAGGTCCGCGAGGGACCTTCCCTCTACATACTCGACGACTGTGTAGGGCTCGCCGTTCTCTTGCGTGCTCGCTTCGAGGACTTGCGCGACGCCGGGATGATTGAGCTGCGACTGCACGCGCGCTTCGTCGAGGAACCTCGCGAGGAAGCTGCCGTCGTGGATGTGGTCACGGCGGATGGTCTTGACGACGCACGGTCGCTCCGCGCCTTCGATGCCTGTCGTCGCCGCAAGGTAGACGTCTCCCATGCCGCCACGCGCGATCAACTTGAGCAGCAGCAGTCGTCCGAACGCGCGCGGAACGCTGAGCGCGTCTCCGCTGCCGAAGCCGTCGACATCCGCTGCTTGTGCCATGAAGCGCAACCTATGGACGGCGCGCGATCGGGCCAAGTTTCTGGGGTCCGCATCATCGCAAGGACTCCCGAATCGTATCGAAACGTGAGACCCTGCCCGGCCCATGCCGAAGCTCTCACGCTACTTCGAGACGCACCGCGAAGCCGACGGCAAGCACACGCTCGTCGTTCATCTCGACGGCGCGCCTCTCTTGCGCATCGCGATGACCAACAAGGGCACGGCCTTCACCGCAGAGGAGCGTCAACGCCTGCGCCTCGACGGTCTGTTGCCGCCACATGTCTCCACGATGGAGCAGCAGATCGCGCGTGTGTACGCGGGGTTCTTGAAGGAGCCGACGCCGCTCGCGAAGTACCAGTACTTGCGACAGACCCAAGAGCGCAACGAGGTGCTCTTCTACGCGCTGCTCGAGCGCCACCTCGCCGAGATGCTCCCGATCGTCTACACGCCCACGGTCGGAGAAGCAGTGCGCCAGTTCTCCACCATCTACCAGAGCGCGCGCGGGCTCTCGTTCTCTCCGCTCAACATCGACCACGCGCACGACGTGGCTGGAAATTGCTTGTTCGACGACATCCGCATGATCGTCGCGACGGACTCTTCTGCGATCTTGGGCATCGGCGATCAAGGCTACGGCGGCGTCGCGATCTCGATCGGCAAACTGGCGCTCTACACGACCGGCGGCGGTGTGTCGCCGTTCCGCTCCGTCCCCGTCGGCCTCGACGTCGGCACGGATCGCACCGACCTCATCGACGAGCCCAACTACCTCGGCGTCCGGCAGAAACGCTTGAAGGGTCAAGCATACCTGGACTTCATGGACCGCTTCGTAGAGGCGATCAAGGCGCGCTACCCGAAGGCGATCGTGCAGTGGGAGGACCTCTCCAAAGACGCCGCGTTCACCGTGCACGAGCGCTACAAGTCGCGACTGCCAAGCTTCAACGACGACATCCAAGGCACCGGCGCGGTCACGCTCGCGGGCGTGCTGTGCGCGTGCAAGATGCGCGGCGACAACCTCAAGGACCAACGAATCGTCGTGTACGGCGCGGGCGCTGGCGGAGCGGGCGTCGCTTGGGAGATCGTTCGCGGCCTAGTGAGAGAAGGCCTCACGCAACAAGAGGCGATGGGACGCATGTTCGTGCTCGACAGCAAAGGGTTGTTGATGTCGGACCGCGCGATGGAGGACTACAAGCGACCGTTCGCGAAGAACAAGCAAGACGTCGCCGATTGGGACGGGTCTCCCGCGAACCTTTTGGACGTCGTCCGCTGCAGCAAGGCCACGGTGCTGCTCGGCCTGTCGGGTCAGTCCGGCGCGTTCGGCGAGGAGCTCATCCGACAAATGGCGCGCAACGCAGAGCGCCCGGTGATCTTCGCCCTCAGCAATCCCACGAGCTCCTGCGAGGCTGTGCCGAGCGACATCTTGCGGTGGACCGGCGGCAAGGCCCTCGTCGCAACGGGCAGCCCTTTCGACGCTGTCGCCTATGACGGGAAGACCTTCGCGATCGGTCAAGGCAACAACGCGTTCATCTTCCCCGGCCTCGGCTTCGGCTCGATCTTGTGTGAAGCAAGCGCGATCACCGCTGGCATGGTCACCGCGGCTGCGTATGCACTTGCAGAATACACGCAAGAGGAGCACCTCTCTCACGGACGCATCTATCCGCCGGTGGAGGAGCTGCGCGAGGTGTCGGCGCGCGTCGCCGCCCACGTGATCCAGCAGG
>JANYHY010000274.1 GCA_025362165.1 Myxococcales bacterium
GAGCAGGTCGCGGTTCGTCGCTGCAATCACACGGACGTCCACGGGTATGTCCGCTTTGCCGTTGAGGGGTCTCACCTTCTTCTCTTGGAGCACCTTGAGTAGCTTCACCTGGTGCTCGGGGGAGAGCTCGCCGATCTCGTCGAGGAACAGCGTGCCTCCGTCCGCTTGCTCGAAGTAGCCCTTGTGCTCCTTGTCTGCACCCGTGAACGCGCCCTTCATGTGCCCAAAGAACGCCGACTCGAAGAGCGCTGATGGAATGGCTCCGCAGTTCACTTCAACGAACGGCTTTCCCTTGCGCAGGCTCTCGGCGTGGATCGCCTCGGCTAGAAGCTGTTTACCGGTGCCGGACTCTCCCTCAATGAAGACGACCTCGTTGAACGGCGCGGCTGTTCGCGCACGTCGCACCAAGCGCTTCATCACGTCGCTGCGGTGCAGGATATTGCCGAACTTGGGCTCTTCTGGGCGAACCCCTTCAGCGAGGCGCGCGAGGTCCTCGCTCTTCTGTTGGACGGCGGCCGGAATGAACTCGGCCGCGAGGTCGAACGGCACATCAACCATGGCGACGCCGTCATCCTTCGATGACTCGATGAGTTCGGCCTCGAAGCGCGTCTTGGCCACGATGATCCAGATCGACGCCATTGCAGGCGTGCCGGGGCTCAGGTGGAACGTGAGCTTGGTCTTCTGGCCGTACTTCTCGAGCGTCCACCCGACCGCTAGCATGACGGCGTTGTAGATGTCGCCGTGGTGGGTGGGAGAACGAAGCGGGTATTGGCGGACCACGATGGTCGCTTTGGTCTTCTTCTTCACCCAGCGCTCGAAGCCTGCAACTTTCTCTTCGGCCATGTTGTTCAACAGGACAACGTGATCGAAGCTGCCCGCATTGAGCACCTGCACGATCGGCCCGAACTCGGTTCCGGCGTCGTTCGTCGCCGCCCTGATGTCGGCCATTCCAATCCAAGCAAGAAGAACGCGCGCCATGCTCCCGGCAGGGTAACAAGCCTTCTAGAAGTAGAAGGGTTCTTCTTCTACTTCTTGCTTCGTCCGGTCAGAACAACGAGAAACCCGCCGGATCTTGCTGCTCCACGCCGATGGCACGCGCCGTGAAGTAGGGGCCAACATGAACACCCAAGCCCCGCTCACGGTCCTGGTCGACGTCGCGTCCGATGTCGTCGAAGCTCACATTCTTGACCGTCGCGCTGATGCGCTCATGGTCTTCGCGCCGCTGAACGAAGCGCAGCGCACCGGTCTTGTCACCGACGCTTGGTCGATCGGTCTGCGGGCGTTGACCAACGCGTACAAGCAGGCTGAGGAGTCGCGCCTGGCCGACATCGGCAAGACGCTCAAAGAGGATCTCGACAAGCAGTTGTCTTCGTACGTCGAGCGTCAGCAGACGAACCTCGTGCAGTCGCTCGCGCGCTACTTCGATCCGAAGGACGGCCAGGTCGTGGCGCGGCTCGACGGGTTCCTGCGCGACGAAGGGACGCTCGCCAAGACCATGGAGCGCTTCCTGGCCCCCGAGCACGGTGCGCTCGCCCAGACGCTGGCGCGCGAGCTCGGCGAGAACAGCCCGCTGCTCAAGCGCCTCAGTCCGACGGACACCGAAGGCGTCGTGTTCATGCTCGAGACCAAGCTCCGCGAGACGCTGGCGGCGAATCAAGTCGCAGTCGCACACGCGCTCGATCCCGTGGCCGAGGGTGGAGCTGTCGCGCGCTTCTTGACGGCTCTTCGACTGGAGCTCGAGAAGGCCGACAATGACCGCAACAAACAGCTCGCGCTCGCCACCAAAGCGCTCGACGCCAACGACGAAAACTCGCTGCTCAGCCGCCTGATGCGCGAGACGGCTGCGGCGAAGAACGCGTTCGTGGCTGCTATGAACCCGGAGCTGCCCAACTCGCCCATGGCGATGATCAAGACGACGCTCTCCACGTTGCTCGAGCAGCACGTCAAGACGCAGCAGGAGTCGATGGCGCTGATGCACGAGCGCCAGACCAAGTTCGAGAAGGACGTGCGTGACTCACTCGTGCGCCTCGAAGAGCGCAAGCGGGGAGACGCAAAGTCCACACATGGAGGTCGCCGCTTCGAGGATCAGGTCTGCCTCTTCACGCACAACGTCTTCGCTGGGGTGCCAGTCTCCGTCGAAGACACGGGCAACACGGTCGGAGCACGATCGGGGTGCAAGGTCGGCGACCAGACCGTCACCTTCAACCGAGAGAGCATCTACGCGGGGTCGACGATCGTGATCGAAGCGAAGCGCGAGGCCAACATGACGATGGCCAAGGCCCTCGCCGAGCTGGAGATTGCTCGCAGCAATCGCACCGCTCAAGCCGGCGTGTTCGTGCTCGCCAAGAGCCACGCGCCTCCTGGGTTCCCAGCGTTCTCACGGTGCGGCGATGACGTCATCGTGGTCTGGGACGACGGCGACGAGATGACCGACGCGTATCTGCAGGCCGCGATCTACTTGGCCGTGGGCCTCGCGACGCGCCAGAAGCGTGGTCAAGACGAAGGCGACCGCAACGCGCTCGCGGACGTCGAGCAGAAGATCGAAAAGGAGATCAAGCGCAACGCAAAGATGCGCGAGCTCGTTGAGTCCATCCAGAAGAAGGCAGACGATCTCGCCGACGAGCTCCGCAAAGGAACGAAGGGTCTTGGCGTGCTCGTTAGGGATGCGAAGGCGACCCTGAAGGCGCTCAACGTCGAGCTGGCGAGCGCCGAGGAGGAGCGCGCAGAACCCCTGTCGATGCCGGCGGGAGATCTGACGAGCGTGCGTGCGAGCCTTGCCGCCCAGGAGTCGGCCGCGGAGTGATGCAGCCATGAGTTCATTCGAAGCGGCGAACGACCTCGAGGAGAAGCACCAGAACGAGTGGCGGGACGTCCGCGCACGCGAAGACGAACTACGCGCCGCGGACGGAGTACTCCACGCGCGGATGCGTGAAGAGTTCATTCGCGCAACGAACGACTACGTCGACGCCAGGTCGAAGATGGACGCGCTTGAGGACGTTGAGGTTTGCCCACTGGCTGCTCCCAAGCCCAACGTGGCGAAGAAGAACTGAGTTCGTCAGTTCAGGAGTATGCGGTCCCCAATAGAAGGGTAGCCACGATCGTCTGCTTGTAGTCCGTAGAGTGGACGGTCCTCGCGGTCGAAGCACGTTGTCGGCACGCGGAGGAACTCGCTCCACCAACTCGCCTGACTCGTCGCGAGCTCGCCGAAGAGGACGAGATGGCCGCCCAGAAAACAGCCGCTAAACTCCGAGTTCGGACTGAAGCCCGCAGCGTCCAAGTCCACCTCGACTCTCGCTTCTAAGACTTCGCGCATCGCGACCGTGAGCACGTCAGCAACGCGTGCGGGCGCGTCGAAGAGCACGCCCTCGCGCTCTGCAGCCTCGCCCTCGAGCCCTGGTAAGGTGCCAACGGAAAATCGGACGACCGTCGACAGGCAGTCTGGCACATCCTCGGGCAACACCGACACGACGACGGA
>JANYHY010000280.1 GCA_025362165.1 Myxococcales bacterium
GTCGCACGATCTCGCCGAGCGAGACGCCCGGCACGGTCGCCCGGATCACGAGGCCCGTGACCTCGTGGACGCGCGCGTTCTTGTAGGAGAGGATCCACGCAACGCGCCGACGGAAGCGCTCGAGCGAGCAGCGTCATTGTGTCGCGGCGGCCTCCTCGAGGGTTTGGATCTCGACGATTGTTATCGCTACCACGAGTGGTGTGTTGCGGCGCGCGAGGCAGCACGTGCGCTTCGGGTGGAGGTGTTGGCGTCGTTGACCGATCGACTCGCGGATCGACCCGAGGACGCGTTGGTCCATGCGCGCGCGCGCGTCGCGATCGATCCATTGGCAGAAGCCGCGCACGTCGAGGTCATCCGCATTTTGGGTCAACTCGGCAAGCGCAAAGAGGCCCTCGCGCAGTTCGAGACGTGCAAACGAATTCTCCAAATCGAGCTCGGCGCTTCGCCATCACGCGCGTTGCTTGCTGCACGCTCAACGCTTGCTATGTCAACGATAGACCCACCAGCGATGGAGAAACAGCCGATCGCAGCTCCAGTGGCGACAACCGCCGGCGTCATCTTCGGTCGTCGTACGGAGCGTGATGAGCTGGCGCATCGCGTGAACGAAGTAGCAAACGGACGCGCGCAGCCCATGATGTTGTTCGCAGGTGAGCCTGGAATCGGAAAGACACGATTGCTCGAGGCAGCCGCAGAAGCGATGCGCGCGATCGGCGGAACCGTGTTGCGCGCGCGCGCGTTCGAAGCAGAGCGCATTCGTCCCTATGGACCTTGGCTGGACGCGATCGCCCAGCTTGGAGCGTCGGCGCACGAGTCTTTGAAAGCCGAGCTTTCGCCTCTCATGGCGACCGAGCAACCCACGGGCACCGATCAAGGACAGATGTTTGACGCAGTCGCGACACTGTTCACGCGCGCCGCTTCACGAACGCCGTTGCTGCTGGCGGTGGATGACGTGCAGTGGTTCGATGACGCTTCGACCGCGTTGCTCCACGCTCTGTCTCGGTCGTTGCCAACATCGACATTGATCGTCGCCGCGGCGCGAAGAGCAGAGCTTGGAGACAACGCGCCGATGCAGAGACTCGTGCACGCGCTGTTACGCGAGAACCGTTTGGTGGAGCTCGGACTCGAGCCGCTCGCGCGTGAAGAGACTGCGGAGCTCGCGCGCTCTCTCGGCGCAGACCCGACCGAAGCAGATCGTGTGTTCGCGGAGAGCGGCGGACACCCCTATTTTGCAGTCGAAATCGCGCGGGCCCTAGCGCGGGGCGATCACGTGATCGCGCCTTCGCTCACTGCGATGATCGAAGATCGTCTCGGACGTTTGGGGCCGCTTTCGCGCTCGGTGCTCCCGTGGGCCGCGTCCATGCGACGCACGTTCGACGTGGCTTTGCTGGCGCGCGTGACCAATCTCGCCAGCGCAGAAATGCTCGGCGCAGTGACGGAGCTTGAAGAGCACAGTGTGCTCGTCCCCAAAGCGAGCGGATATGATTTCGCGCACGACTTACTTCGGGACGCGGTCGTTCGCAAATTGAGTGAGCCGCGTCGAAGGCTCATTCACGCGCAGATCGCGAAGGCGCTCAGCGGCGACAGGACGAGGGCCAACGATCTCGCGCATCACGCAGCGCTCGGAGGAGATCACGAGACCGCCGCTCGGGCCGCGCTCGAAGCAGGCAAGCAAGCCTTGCGCGTGTTCGCCAATCACGACGCCGCAACAGTCGCGCGCTTCGGTATCGAGCACGCGACCACGCTACCTCGAGAAACACGCCTCCGGTTGCATCGGGAGCTGTTGGAGGTGGTCTTCACGTCGCACACCTGGCGTGGCGGCAAACAGGAGCTCAGAGCGGAGGCCTTACGCGTTGCGACCGAGTGTGAAGCTGCGGGGCTCGGTGAAGAAGCGTCACGCGCGCACTTCACTGTCAGCGCGATCGAGCACGAAAGTGAGGCCGATTCAGATCTCGCGTTCAACAGCTCGATGCTCGCCGCCAGGTTGAGCAAGACGAGCGATCCTGGTGTGCGCGCAGAGAGACTCTCGGCGACCGCGAAGTGCCTCGCGTTCTTGGCGCGAGAAATGGGACAAGCACGCACAATGCTCGACGAAGCAGAGGCGCTCGCGAAGCAGTCGGGTCGTGAGCTGTTGGACTTGCATTGGGGACGCGGCATCAGTCTCGCGTTCGAGGGCGATTCGAACGGCGCACGTCGATCCCTCGCGCGAACGATCGAAATGGCAAAGGCCGCGAACGATCTTTGGTCGGAGCTCGAGTGCTCTCTCGATCTTGCGATGTTGGAGCTCGATGAAGGTGATGACTCCAAGGCGGATGAAGTCTTGAGCGCGGTCGGGCCTCTCTTGGGCAAGCTCCATGACGGCAGTGAGAAGATCAAGTGCGAGGCTTTGCTCGCTCTCACACGCAAGACCCACGCGCCTGACGCGCTCTCCAAGCTGCGAGAGGTGGACGCCAAGGCCATGCTCGCGTTTTGTGCGACGAAGCTCGCGATGCAGGAGCTGGCTGAAAATAGGCCTGAATCTGCGCGCGCGCTCGCGACCGAAGCTGTCAACGCGTCGCGTATCGTTCGACGTCGGTCGGATGAAGCACGTGCGCTCGTCGTGTTGGCGCGCGCGGGAGGGGAGTGTCAATCGTCGCTCACGGCAGTCACGGAGGAGCTGTCCTCTCTGTCAGCGCGAGCGCGCGCAGAAGTCATCGCTCACATTCCAACGGTCGCTTCAACGTCCGCGCCAACGCCTTGGGCGCAAGACCAATGAGTTACATCCACACAAGGAGAGCCCCATGCCTCACATG
>JANYHY010000283.1 GCA_025362165.1 Myxococcales bacterium
GTGGTTGCCGGCTTGATCGCGATCCGTTCGCCGCGCTAGCTGCTGCCGGCTTCGCGCTCGAAGAGACCCGCGCCGCCTACGCGGCGGAGGGCGCCTCGTGGCTCTCCTTCACCTACGAAGGCGTCGCTCGCGCGCAGTGAAAGACTTCATCGTTGCGACGCTTCGTTGGCGAGGTGCTGCAGCTCGTGGTTCATCAGACTCACCGCCGCCTCCAGCTCGTCGAGCATGGCGGCGCGATCCTCGAGCCCGTCCGCGTCGTATCGGCCGCCGTCGCCGAAGAGCAGAGCGCGCTGCGGATCGTTCGGCTTGTCGGTGAAACGCTCTGCGTCCTTCCACGCCGCGATCAACCAATCGCGCCGCGCGCGCTCGCCGTCGCTGAACTCTTTGCGCGTGAGGTAGGTCCACACCGACGTCGGAAAATCCGGGTGCGCCTGACCCGTCCACAGCTCGCCCAGCACGTTGCGCTTGTGCGTGAAGTCGAGCTTGCGATGCACCGCTAGCGTCGCGAGGCCGAGCCCGCCACCGAGCCCGCCACCGCCGATCCCAACGATCGCGCCGGGCGCAGGATCCTTGTCGAGGATGGCCAACACGCCCGCACCAATCGCCGCAGCGGCGGTGACTATCAGCGAGTCGGTCGTGATGTTGCGCGTTTGTTGCGCCTCTGCTGTGCGCAGCGCCGCCGCCACTTGAGTCGCGCGTTCTTGCTCGCACTCGAGCTCGGCGCTGGTGCTGGCGAGATCGAGCTGCGCCATTTGGATCGCGTCGATGAGCTGCGCGCGCAAGTCGATGATGTCCTCTTCGACGAGCTTGTCGGACTCACCCTTCGCGAGCCGCTCGAGCAGCCGCACTGCGCCAATCGCGCGCGCGGTGTCGATTGCGCGAGGAGAGAACCCTCGCTTGATCGCCTCTGGCGCGGGTGCTTGTTCGGCGTCTGGCGGCGCGTCAACGTCCGCGATCGGGTGCTGCGTGGCGCAGTAGTCGCCATGTGTGGAGAGCGACGCGACCTGAGGCGCGGGACCGAGCACGCAGCCCGAAGCGGACATCAAGAGCGCAAGCGAGGCGAGCGTCGTGCGACCCGTCATGGCGAGCGAGAGTACCACCAAGCGCTCAGCCCACGGACCGCGCGAGCGCCGCGAGCTCCGAACGTGGCCGCGCGACGAGCCGCTCTTTTGCCTCGCGAGAGAGCTTCTTGATAGCGGCCTCCAACCGGAGCGCGTCTCCTTTGCTGTTGCATCGACGCTTCAAGCACATCGTGATCGGACCTCTGCCGCGCGTGTAGCGCGCCCCTTTGCCTTGATTGTGCGCCGCGATGCGCGCGGTCACGTCGATCGCTATGCCGGTGTAGAGCGAGTCGTCCGCGCAGCGCGCGACGTACACGAACCATCGCTGCTCGGATTGAAGAGCCAACGACCGAGAGGATATGCTCGTCTCGTGCGCTTCGACACGCTCCTCGGGATGACGAGCCTCTTCGTCGTGTTGGGGTCGGCGTTCTCGTTGATCGAAAGCGCTTGGCCAGAGCGCGGACGCCGGTCGAAACTCTTCTCGCGCGAGAGGCTCGTGGACTGGGTGTATTGGCCGTTCTCTGCCTTCGTCACCGGAAACTTCACGCGAGTGCTCACGCTTGGTGCGGTTGGTGTGATCGCGTTCGTGCTCGGTCACCGCGAGGCTCTCACGCAGATCTCGTTGACGACGACACGTTGGGGCATCGGTGAATTCCCCGTGTTGGCGCAGCTCGCGATCGCAATCGCGATCGGAGATCTCGTCAACTACTGGAATCACCGGTTGCGCCACACCCGCTATTTTTGGCCGTTTCATGCGATCCATCACTCACCACGCGAGCTCGATTGGCTCAGCTCCGTGCGCATGCATCCGGTCGACGACGCGATCGACAATGTCTTGGTGGGCCTCGTCGTGCTCGCGCTCGGCACGCGCTTCGATGTGTGGCTCGCGACGGGTCCGTTCTTGTTCTTCTTCAACGTGTGGCTCCACGCGAACGTGCGATGGCGCTTCGGTTGGTTCGAGCGTGTGATCGCGACGCCTGTGTTTCATCGTGCGCATCACTCGGAAGGCAGTCACTCACCCAACAACTTCGCTGGCGTGTTTCCTCTTTGGGACGCGCTCTTCGGCACTCTCCATCTCCCTGCCGATCCGATCGCATCTTTTGGGCCTGGCGATACGCCAATTTCGAACGGACTCTTGGGTCAACTCGTGATGCCTTTTGTGCAGGTTGTGAGGTTGGCGCGCGCGGCTTTATCCTCGACTCATGGAGATCCTTCACGAAGCGAACGATGACACCGGCGAGGTGTTCCATGTCTCGCAGGGCTGGGCGGTAGGAGGCACGTTCGGCCACCCGCTCGTGATGAGTCAACGCGGCAAACGCTTCAAGATCCACTCGCCACCCAAGACGCTCGGCCTCCGCGCAGCGCTCGCGCTCGACGACAGCGCGTTGCTCGTGGGAGAGAGCGGTGGGCTCTTCGTCACGCGCGACGACGGTGACACATGGAAGAAAGTCGCGACCAAGACCAGAGGTTGCCTCTTCTCGATCGTGCGATGCGGAGGCTCGATTTGGCTCGCCGGAGACGACGGCTTCATGCTGCGATCCGAAGACGAGGGCAAGACATGGAGCCCTCCGCGCTTCGCTTCCAAGGCGAAGAAGCTCGGACGCATCTCTCGACTCGTCGGTCACGGGCAACAGCTCTGGATGGTGTCGCACGAAGGCAAACTCGGAGTCGTTCGAAAGTCTTCTCTCGAGCTGATCGATCTCGACAGGATGGCGCTCACGAGCGTCGCGTTCTCTCCAAGGGGTCTCGGCATCGCCGTGGGAGATGGCGGCGCGATCATGAGGTCGAACGACTCCGGCAAAACATGGACGCGATCGGAGGCTGAAATCGAGGCCGATCTCGAGGACGTCGCGTGGGTCCATGAGCGCTTCGTGATCGTTGGAGACGAGGGCACCGTCCTCACCACTTCCGACGGCGAGTCATTCTCGTCGGTGCAGACGAACCGGGAAGAGCATTTGTGGAGCCTCTACTCGGACGACGGCAACGTGGTCATCGGTGGAGATGCTGGTCTCGTGTTCAAGATGACGGCGAGCGATCTGGCCAAAGGAGAGCTGCTGGTCGCGGAAGCGGAAGTAGACGAGCCCGAGGTGATCGCAGACGTCGTTCGACTCGCAGAGACGTCGCTCTCGAACGTCGAGCTCGAGAAGGCGTCGAAGCGTTGGATCGACGAAGGCGCTCGATATTACGCCGCGCTCAACGCATACGTCGCGCAGTTCTACTCAGGCAAACCGGCGACGCTCAAAGACGAGCCTGAAGAGACCCGCAAGGACATGGCGACTCTCGTTCAGCGCGCCGCCTGTCAACTCAACCGCGAGGGTCGCGTCGGCGAGCTGCGGCGCATGTTCCCTCCGTCGTATGAGGCGTTCGAGTACGAGGACATCGGACAGTCGGTCGGCCCCGCGTTCTACTTGCTCGACGGATCGATCCTCGTGCGCGTAGGCGGCACGAAAGTGTATCGGCTTCGTGGCGACGAAGTGGCTGAAATCCAGGGCGTTCGCGCGATCGGCCGCTCGCATGACAGGTCAATCATTGCGTACGCAACGAACGAACACGTGGAGCTGCGCTCGTCCGAGGACGACGCCCTAGGAGACGAGACAGCGCGAGCGCTCCCCTACCCTGCGTCCGTCAAGGCGAGCGATGTGCTCACGATGAGCGTCTTCCCCGATGGCAAGCAAGTGCTCCTGGCGAGCGCCAAGGGGATCTTCTTATTGAGTGACAAGTCATCCACCTTGCTCCACCCCGATGGCAAGCGCGCGAGAGAAGCTGGCGACGATCTCGACATGTCTTACGCTCACGCCGCGCTCTCTCCCGACGGTCGAACGATCGCGTGCGGAGACCAGGACAGCGCGCATCGGATCTTCGTGATCGACCAAAGGAGGTTCGTGCTCGCCGCCGAGATCGAGCCAGCGTCGTCTTACCCGTGTTTTGCGCTGTTTCATGATCAGAAGTCGCAGGTGCTCCTCGCGGCCTGTCACTTCAGCGAGTCGAGCGCGCTCTCACTCGAGCTCCGTCACCTCAAGGTGTTGCCTGGGAAAAACCCCAAGGTGCTGCGGCTCTCTGGCTATGACGGCGACGCACGACTCACGGTCGTCGACAATCGCAACTGGATCTACTCGGGCATTCCCCGCGAGTCAGGTTGGGTGCTGGGCGATCGAAACGGCTACGCATGGATCTATGGCTTCGACGGCGCGCTGGGTGGGTACCTGCACGTGGGGTCGACCATGGAGGGCATGGACGCCGATCCTAAGAATGAGCATCTCCTCTTTGGAACGTACTCAGGCGCGCTCGTCGAATGGAATCGACTGGGTGATCCAAAGACCAACTACCGTGTCCTGTCACCCAACATCGCCAAAGGGTACGAGCAGCGACGTTGGGTGTTTTGGAAGGGCTTCCCACCGCTCCGTTGGTAGTGGGTAGGGCGCCCGCGCGGCGCTAGTTGGCGTTCTCTTCGAACTCGGCGTCGATGACATCGCCCTTTTTTCCGGGCTCTTTCTTGTCGCCTCCAGGTGCGCTGCCGCCGTCGGGACCGCCAGTACCAGGGCCGCTGCCAGGTCCTCCGGTCGCGCCGTACATCACGCTCGCCATGCGGTGAGCCTCTTTCTCGAGGCTCGCCATCACGGTCGTGATCTTGTCGTCGTCCTGCTTCTCGACGGCCTCGCGACCCTCTTTGATGAGGCCCTCGAGCGTGGCCACGTCCGCCGCTGGGAGCTTGTCCTTGTTCTCAGTGAGCGTCTTGTCGAGCGTGTAGCAGAGGTTGTCCAGCTTGTTTCGACGCTCGACTTGCTCGCGACGCGCCTTGTCTTCGGCCTCGTGCTCGGCCGCGTCACTCACGGCCTTCTTGATCTCCTCTTCGCTCAAACCGGAGTTCGAGGTGATGGTGATCTTCTGGTCCTTGCCGGTCGCCGTGTCCTTCGCGTGGACGCTGAGGATTCCGTTCGCGTCGATGTCGAACGTGACCTCGATCTTCGGCACACCGCGCGGAGCCGGCATGATGCTGTCCAGGTGAAACTTGCCGAGCGAGCGATTGTACTTCGCCTCGGTGCGCTCGCCTTGCAGCACGTGGATCTCGACGGAAGGCTGGGAATCAGCCGCCGTGGAGAACGTCTCCTTCTTCTGCGTCGGGATCGTCGTGTTGCGCGGGATCATCGCCGTGAGCACGCCGCCGTAGGTCTCGACGCCGAGCGTGAGCGGAGTCACGTCCAACAGGACCATGTCCTTCACGTCGCCGCTGAGCACGCCCGCCTGCACCGCCGCGCCGATCGCGACGACCTCGTCGGGGTTCACTCCCTGGTGCGGATCCTTGCCGAAGAACTTCTTCACCGTCTCTTTGATGAGCGGCACGCGCGTGGAGCCACCGACG
>JANYHY010000304.1 GCA_025362165.1 Myxococcales bacterium
TCGCGGGCGTCGACCTCGTTCGCCCGCGGCGCGCGCGTCGTGTGCGACACGCTGAAGCGAAGCTCAGGAAAGCTCTCCTGCAAGCGTCGCGTGAGCGTCGTCTTCCCCGCGCCGCTGGGGGAGGACAAGATGAGCATCACGAAGTCCGACATGAGCCGACCACGGTAGCCTTCGAGCCGATCGGCTTGCCAGATCAAATTACACGCGTGGTGACGAGACTAGCTGAGGCCGCGCTTGCGCTTGACGATCTCGGTCATGCGGGCGTGCTCGACGTCCCAGTCGCGCGAGCCCTCTTTGACGTGCTTCAACTGCGAGCGGACCTCGGCGTCCAAGTCTGCGTCGGCCGTCATGTGCTTCTTGAAGATGGGAGCCATCTTTCGGCGCATGACGAGATCCTCCGAGAAGATCTCCTCGACGTTGTGCGAGTGACCGAACATCTCGACGACTTGGTCGAGCAAATAGTCGAGCGTCTCGTCGCCGACGCGGATGCCCTTGCTCTCTGCGATTTGCTGCCGGACGCGGGAGTAGTCCGTCGTGCCGCGGCCCGTACGCTCGAGCAGCTCGCGCGTGCGCTCGTTCACGTCTTTCTCCGTCTCGAGGTAGCTCTTGAGCACGGCCTCGACATCGGCGATGACCTCGTTTGGGCGCTCTGATTCGATGTCGCCGCCGGCGAGCAAACCCTTCACGATTTCCTGGGCGATGGCCGAGACGCGGCCGGCGAAGAGGCGCATGGCCCGCGACCGTAGCTGGGTTTGTTTGGCCTTGCACCGAGTTTCGGGCTCCAGGCCTCGATCGGTGTTTCGCCCTAGAACTCGGCCGATATCGGATCGCAAGTGGTGCGTTTTGACAGACGACTCGAACAGTTCGCGTGGAGTTGATATCGTCGCCGCGATGGCTCTCTGCCCGTGGTGCAAAGTCGATGTCGGCGAGTTGCCGATCACCGTGGCTTGCCCGAAATGCAAACGGGTAGCGAAGGAGCACCCATGGCTCAACAAGAGCGTGGCGCCACCACCGCTCGGGAGCGGCCTCTGGGGCAGTGGCCTGGAGCTTGGCGGGGACGAGTCGCCTGAGCGCTCCGTGTCTCCAGCGCCCTTCGTGTTGGACCCCGAGCAGGCTGCGGACCGCGAGCTCGAGATCGATTTGTCGCCAGCCCCTGCACCCATCGTGCAACCAAAGACCGCCTACGCGCCCGCGATCTTGGCCGGGCGCGACGTGCCCAGCTTCGAGAGCGAGCTCGATCTCGCGCCTCCTCCGCCACCATCGGCCCCGCGCATCTCGAACCCGCGCATCTCGAATCCGGCAGTGCCGGCCGCGCCGATCAGCGTCCCCGCTGCGCCGAGGAGCCAGCCCGATGTGACCGGCCGCAGCGTGCTCGATGACGACGACGAGCTCATGGCCGGCGGCGACCTCGCGCTCGACATCGACATGGGCAACGGCGCTGCTCTCCCTCAGGGGCTGAGCTCGCCGCGCACTCCAATGCACGCGCCACCCTCGGGATCGCTCCCGCCTCACGCGAGCGGTGGCTACGCGCGAGTGTCCGCGGCACCCGACGCGCCCGACGAGATCGATCCATTCGAGGCACGTGCGCTCGGCGACTTCGGAGACGCGCCGACCAACCCGCTCTTGTCTCCGCTCTATGCGTGGCGCGTGACTCGACGGCGCGCGGAGTTGGTGCGATTGCTCGCGTTGCAGAAGGAGGACGCGGCGCGTACACGGCAGCGCGCGGACGACGCGCTCGTCGCGTTCGGCGATCGGCTTCGACCTGCGGCGGAGCAGGCCCAGCCGCGCGGGCTCGAAGACGTGCGCGCCGCGGAGGAGGTCTTACGCTCGCGCGATGGAGGTCTCGCCGCCGAGATGGATGCACATTGCGCCGAGCTCTCGCAAATCGACGCGCGCCTCCAGCTAGTCGAGGCGGAGCTCACCGGCGCGCAAGCCGAAGAGAAGAAAATCGCCGACGAGCTCGCGCGCGCCGCTGAGATCAGGGCCCGCAGCATGGCGAAGATGAAGCGCGCCGAGATCGAGATTCGCAACGCGACAGCGATGCTCGGCAAGGGAGGCGCTCAGTGAGTGCGGGGGGGACCGACGCGATCGGGGCGCAAGTCGCGGCGCGCACCGCAGAGAAGGACGAGATCGCTGCTGAACTCGCCCGCCAAGCCCCGGTCATCGCCGAGATCGAGGCGCGGCTCGCAGCGGCGCGACGGAAGGTCGCCGAGGTGCAGCAGCGCGTGACAGCAGCACGCAACGAGCGAGCCGCGCTCGAGGCCGCGTTCAGTCGCCGCGCAGGCGCACGCAGCCAGGGCGTGGAGGAGGCCAACCGCGCAGTTCGCACCGCGCTGATCGCGTTCGCCCAGCGATCGATCGGAGACTCCTCACCCGAGCTCGCGCCCGTCATCCAAGAGCTCCGGCAGATGGAAGATTCCGCCGCGCGCGCCGCTCGATCCGTTCGCGTCCACGAGGCTGCGCTCAATTCGGCCGATCAGAAGCGGGTCATTCAAGGCGCGATCATAGCGGCCGCCGCAGTCCTCCTGTTGTTGGTGCTGCTGTTCTTTCCCCTGATTTACAGGGCGTTCGTCGTTCCCGACGCGGTGGTCCCGAGCTGACGCCCAGCGGTCAGCCGAGGTGTGGCTTCGCGAAAAAGAAGATCGTCAGCGACCACGCAAGCACGAGCACCAAGATCCGCACGTACGCGACCGACACGCGCCGCGCCAGAGAAGCGCCGACATAGCCGCCGACGACCGCACCGACCGCGAGCGTCCCCGCGACTCGCCAGTCGACGAGCCCAGCGATCGCGAACGCCGTCACGGCGGCCCCGTTGATGAGCGTGCCCAGGACGTTCTTGACGCCGTTCATCTCGTGAATGTTCTCCATGCCAAGCAGCGTGAAGATCGCGAGCATCATGATCCCCATGCCGCCACCGAAGTAGCCGCCGTACGTGGACACGACGAGCTGCGCGACCGTCGCCGTGATCACCGCGAGCGTGCCAGCGGTCTTGGCCTTTGCCAGGCGCGTCGAGATGCTCTTTCCGAACGTGAACACGAGCGTCGCGAACAACAGCAGCCACGGAAGGAGCTTCACGAACGTGACATCGCTCGTTCGCAACAGCAGCACAGCGCCTGCGGTGCCGCCCACGAGGCTCGCGATCACGAGCGGCAGCGCGCGGCGACGGGCCTCTTTGGAAATGCTCTTGCGGTACGCGATCACGCTCGACACGCTCGCAGGCCAGAGTCCCGCCGCGGTGGTCGCGTTCGCCAGCACGGGGGGAGTGCCCGTGAACATCAGCGTCGGGAAGACGATGAAGCTCCCGCCACCTGCCACGGAGTTCAGCGCGCCTCCCGCTGCTGCCGTCCCGAACAGGAGCAGCAGCGCCGTCATGGCTTCTTCGTGCGCTTGCTCGGCGGGCCCTTGCCAGGAGGCGGTGCGCTCGTGCGCGTAGGGATCTTTGGCTCGCGCATGCCCATCTGCAGGCGGCGCATGACCGCGCGCTTCTGGCGATCCTTGTACTTGGCGTGTGAGGCCTCACCGAGCTCGTTCTTCGACTCCGTCTCGCGGTCGATCACCTGGAACTCGCAAATCACGAAGACGATCGGAGCCAACTCCCAGGCGGCTGCAGGCGCGCGCTCGAGGATGTTGCGCGGCAGTCGCACCGGCATGTCCACGACGAAGTGAATGACGCGGTAGTTGTCAGCGCTGAAGCGATTGTCGCTCGGCGTCAGATCGTCGTCCTTGCCGGCCTGCATCTCGGGCAACATCGGCGCGAGGTGCGGGTTCTTCAAGCAATAGCTCTTGAAGTGGAACATCGAGTTGATGCTCTGATTGGGGATCACGTAGTTGAACGGAAAGAGCCGCGTGGTCAGGTAAGAGATGACGGGGAAGATGTCGTCGTAGTGCCTCGTGACGATGCGAAATCGCAGCTTGTCGTAGATCTGCGCGGCGACCGTCTCTTGTTTGGAGAGCAGCTTCGTATAGAGCGAGTCTTTGTTCTTGCGGCCGCCGACGAACTCCAAGATCGGAAAGCCGCCTGCGAGCATTCCCCCGATCACGCGATACACCTTCTCTTCCACCATGTGGAAGACCTCCTGGTCGCTGAGCGGCAGCATGAACAACAGCTCGCGGCCCTCGAGGTGGTGGATGATGTGCATGCACTTCAAGATGGTGCACGCGCAGGTTTGGCGGTGGCCGCGGCTCGAGGCGACCATGAGCAGCTCCTCGACGGAGGCTTGCTCGATGGGCTTGGGGATCGGGAACTCGAGGTGGCGGCGCAGGTAGTCGATCGCCTGCTGCTTGATCGCATCCATTCGCTTGCGATCTGCGGGCTGTTCGGGGCGGAACTCTTGCGCGCGCAGCGCCTCTTCGATCTGCTTGTCGTCATCGAAGTTGAGGCGGTGCCAGTCGATCACCGAGTCCCCGCGCAAGATCAGGCGGACGGCCTCGAGGTCCATCAGCGAGAACTCGCTCAGCGTCTTGAGGCGGTCGGGCTTGTGCGGCGGTGCGTCCGACGAGGGGCGGCGTGATTCGGCCATGCGTGGCGGAAGGTGTATGACAGATTCACGATTGCGTGTCTAAGAACGATTCGATCAAAAAAACGTTGGATGACGTGCGCAGGCGCTGCGATGTCGAGGCACGATTGCGCGTCGACCCGGGGGGCGTCCTGCACCGTTACGATGATCCGTTGGACCGCGAGATCGTCGGTCTCGTCGCGGCGTGCATCGCCTTCGGCAACGTCAAGACGATCCGTAGCAAGCTAGAGGACGCGCTCGTTCGCATCGGCCCGCGGCCTGCTGAATCGTGCGGGCCCGCGGCTCTCATCAAGCGCATGCGAGGTTGGAAGCACCGGGTGTTCTTGGGTGAAGACATCGCCAAGCTCGTCATCGGCGCTCGCCTCGTCCAAGCGAGACACGGCTCGCTCGGCGCGCGTTTCAAGATTGATTGGGACGAGACGCAGAATCTCAAAGAGTCACTCGCGCGCTTCGTGGACGCGATCCGAGATGCAGGGAAACTGCATGCATTGGTCAGCGGGCGCCGCGGCCCGGCGCATTTGCTGGGAGACCCGCGCGCAGGCAGCGCGTGCAAGCGTTTGATGCTCTACCTGCGATGGATGGTGCGACCCGCAGACGGGATCGATTTTGGTCAGTGGCCGATCTCACCGAGCATCTTGTTGTTGCCCGTGGACACTCACATCCACAAGCTCTCACGCAACTTGGGATTCACGCGCCGGCACGATCTGTCTTGGAAGACCGCTGAGGAGATCGCGGCCGCGCTCGCCGTCTTCGATCCGAAGGACCCCGCGAAATACGACTTCGCGTTGTGCCACATGGGAATGCTGCAGCGGTGCCCCTCGCGCCGAGACGCCGCTCGCTGCGAGGGCTGTGGCGTACAGCCGGTGTGCGTCCACTGGCGGTGAGAGCGCGAGCCGAGTTTCAGTCGCACTCGTTGTCCGTCGTGATTGCGAGCGTCAGCGTGCGTGGAGGGTCTGCGAGAGTCAGGGTGACATGCTCGCCCGGTCTGCCGCCGAGGAGCCCCCGAGCACCCGATCTCCCTATCTCCGAGCCGGGTATGTCGCCCACCGATTGGATGGTCTGCCCCTGCGCGAGGCCTGCTGCTTTGGCCTTGGCGCTCAAGGAGCGGATGGTGAGCTTGTCTCCAACCCTTTCAGCGCAGACGCCACTACTCGCCTCCGGAAACGCTATCGGGAAGAGTCGCGTGGTGTGGAGATCCAATGTCTCTGCTCCTTCCGGGACGTCGACATCCCAGTCCTCTTCGCTCTCGCCAGACATCATCATGACCCTCTGGCGGCCGACGGGAATGCCAGTGATTTGGAACGCGCCATCAGCGTCGCTCTGTGCGTGTGCCTGACCGCACGAGATGCTCGCCGCGCTCAAGGGGGCGCCCTTCGGATCGACGACCCGGCCTCGCAGAGTTGCACCCGCGACGACGACGAACGCGAGCCCGCCTTTCGACTCGCCGGCGAGAACCGAGATTCTTTGCGTCGGCGCGACCTGACCCTCTGCAGTGAGCAGGTCGACTTTGTACTCACCTCCGCGAAGGCTCCGAATTTCGAAGATGCCGTGGGCATCACGAAACGAGACCTCTCGCCGGTCGAAAAAATTGTGGCGATCGTTGGGCCAAACTTCGAATCGAACGTCCTCCACGCCAGGAGGCGTCGCGCTCCTACGCCGCAGGCGACGTGTCGTGGCGCAGTCGAGTCCTCTGGAGAGCAACGTTCGGCGACGAGGCCGCCTGAAGGACGCGACAGTCGCGTTCGCGGGCCCCTCTTGCCAGCGAGCGCATATCGGCCCAAAATCAACCCGAAATGCCGTCGCTCAACGTTCGTGTCCCGTCGACATCCGACCCAAACGGACCCATCGATCGTCAGCCGCATCCCGTCAGCCCCAGAAAAACCCGCTTCATTTACTTACGCACTTGTATGTTCCGGCCCCAAACGGGGAGCAAGAATAGCAGCGGTAGTAACGAGGTGGGGGTTCGGGGGAGGAGACCGGTAACTCGAACATCCTGTGGATGGCGTCTGGACCGGATGTCAGGCAGGAGAAAGCTGCGCACGGCAGACCGTTTAGCACTTGGTCTTGCAGACCGTCAGTAGCGTGGTCGCCGTGTTGTAGACCGAAGGTGGAGCTCGAATATCTGCGTGAGCTTTGAAGGCTCGAAAGCACAAGTGTGAGCGTAGCCAGAGGTCGCGTTGTTGGGAGTCACGAGCATACAAAGGAGGCGCAGGTGGAGATATTTGTAGGCATCGACGTATCGAAGAAGAGGTTGGACGTGCACGTCTTGCCGACCCATGCGGAATACACGTTCGAGAATAGCGAGGAGGGGCGTCAGCAGCTGGCGGGTCGACTCTCAGAGGTTGGGCCTACGCTGGTCGTGCTCGAGCCTACGGGCGGCTACGAACGCAACGTCATCGAGACGTTGGTCGAAAAGAAGATTCCGGTGGCGGTCATCAACGCAAAACAAGCTCGAGACTTCGCGAAGGCTCTCGGCAAGCTTGCAAAGACAGATCGGGTGGACGCCTGCTGTCTCGCGCTATTTGCCGAGAAAATCAGGCCCGAAGTGCGCT
>JANYHY010000321.1 GCA_025362165.1 Myxococcales bacterium
GCATTCCCGTGGACATCTGGTGCACGCTCACGTGCTGAGAGATGTCGATGTCCTTGCTGTTGGCGAACGAGATGTTGTGTTGCGAAAACTGAATAGTGTTGTTCATCTTTTCTCTCCTGAGTTCAGGCGCGGATCGCGCTGTTGGTGGGCTGTGCGGTGCGGGTCGTGGTGAGTTGTTCGAGGTCCTCGATGTGCGAAGTGGGCACGGCGATCTGGACGTCGCCCATCGCGGCGAGTTGTTGTTTGGCGTTCGACAGGGCTTCGTCTTGCGACTGGAGCGCTGCTCTCATGTCTTCGAGCGTCTTCATGCACTCCTATCGGCCGCGCCTCTTTGGAGTTGCGAACAAAAAGCAAAAAGCCCCGAGCGTCCTCTCGGACACTCAGGGCTATCGCCTCTGAATAGAGCCTAAATCAGGCGCGGAAAATGTCCGCGATGGTCTGCGCGAGCTGCGCTTCCGTGAGCTTCTTCGCGAACGCGAGCTCTTTCATGAGCAGGCTCTTGGCTTGATCGAGCAAGCGGCGCTCGCCGAAGCTCAGGTCCTTGTCGAACTTGAGGCGGTGCATGTCGCGAAGGACCTTGGCGACCTCGTGCGGCGAGCCGCTCTTGATCATCTCGGTGTATGCGCGGAAGCGGCGGCTCCACGGCTGCAGATCGACCGCGACCTCACGAGCGCGCATCGTGTCAAGCACGCTGTCCGCCTCTTTGCCGCTCATGATGCCGCGAAGACCCGCTTGCTGCGCGGCGCTCGTCGGGACCATCACCTTCATTCCGTTGTCGAGGATCTTCAGGATGTAGAACATCCCCTTGGTGCCGCCGAGCTCGCGGTGCTCGATCGCGGTGACCTCACCGACGCCGTGCGCCGGGTGAACCGCCTTGTCGCCGATCTTGAAGTTGACGGGCTTGCCATCGCTCGGCATCGGAGGCGGTGGGGTCGTCAGCAAGTGACGAGGGCGACCGTTGGGGCCCATCATCGGACGAGGGCCGGGGGCGACGGAAGGGGCGACGACCTTCGGGGGCTCGGGAGCAGGAGTAGGCGCGGGCTTGGCAACCGCCTCTACCTTCACCGCCTCGGGCATGCGGCGGAGCGGACGAGTACGGGCGGCGGGAGCTGCCGGTTTGCGAGCGGGAGCCTTCTTGGTGGCGGCCTTGGTTGCGGCGGGACGCGCCGGGGAGGGGGTGCGGGCGGCGGAGCGGACGGCGGTACGGGTCATTTATTTTTGCTTTGCGATTACGGCGATTTAGCCTACATCGAAGCCGCAACGACGGCAATCGGGGGTAGACCGGCTTCGAGCAAACGAAGCGCGCCCCTTTACCATTCCCGAGGGGGTCCAGTCAAACAGGTCCCGGCCCCTTCTTTATTGCTTCATGATCTCGCTAATTTGCGCACCTGTCGCCGCACGGAGACCCTGCACGAGACGTACGGCGTTCACTCGACCGCGCACAATCGCCGAATCCGGCGTGCTTTTGGCCTCGAATGGCGCCGTCGGATGGTCCAGCCCTGCCAATTTCCCCAGCGCGCTCTCGCCGATGACTTCGACCAACGCCACGAGTCGATCGGCTGCTTGGGGGGCTTTCTCCCCAAATGCTCCAAAGACCGCGACCGTGATCTCCAGGTTGCCCTGGCCGTCGCTCGAGGCGGAACCTCCGACCGCTGTCGCCGCGCGTAACAGACCGCTCATCGCCGTCGCCCACTCACCCTCGAAAGGACCCGCGAAGAACACGCGAATCGGCGCAGGTCCGAGCGTCGCGTTCACGGCGTCGAGCGGCGGGGCCTCGAGCGCAGGTTTGGACTTCGTGAGTTTGTGCTGCGCGAAGAGCTCGGCGGCGCGCAGGACTCCGAGTGTCGCGGTCGTCGAAGGTTCGTCGAGCTCCCAACCCACTGCGGTGTGACCAAACGTCGCCAGCTCCTCGTGACGGTTGGGCTCACCGATGCCGGCGGCGTCTCCCCAAGTGCGCGTGATGGTCGTGAGCGAGCTGCCCGCGTGATCGATCTGGCGACCGTCGATCCCCAGCGTGAGCTGCCCAAACGCTTGCTCCAAGCGCGCTGGCTCGAACACCCCACGACCGAGCACGAGCGTGGCGCGTGTGTACATCGCGATCGCGACCTCATCGAGCTGGCGCGGGTCCACGCTCCCGTGTCGCGTCGCGAACGCGAGCACTTGGTCCTCGGGCACGAGCGCGTCGAGCGCTTGGCGCAGTTCAGTCTTGGACCAGAGCGCCTTCGGCTCCACCACGACGAGCGTCTGCAATCCAGCCGCCGGCACGATCGACGCGAGCGGAGCGACCGCCAGCGACGGTTCGGGAGCGGGTGGCCTCGCCGCGCTCCCTCCGCACGCGAACAGCAGAGTCGCGACTGCCAACGAGTGACGAGTCAACCAATGACCTTCACGTACGCAAACCGCCTGTTTTTCGAGCCAACGCGCAGCAAATACCGCTTTCCTTTATCCAACTTCAGCTGACCATCACGTATCTGCACGCGGTCCAGCTCCACGCCGCCTTGCTCCACCAAGCGCTTGCCCTCGCCGGTGGACTTCACGAGCCCCGCCGCGCTGAGCGCCTTTGCGATCCAGAGTGTGTCGCCCTCTGTCTTCACCTCGTGCTCGGCCACGTCTGCAGGCACGTCGTCTGCCGCGTAGGTGCTCGCGAACTCGCTCGCGGCGCTCGCTGCGTCGGCGGGCGTGTGGAGCCTAGAGATGATCTCGTTGGCGAAGCGCTCCTTGTACGGGCGCGCGTCTCCGCCCTTGCGCGCGCACTCGGACTTCATGTCGGCGATCGACTGCGCGCTCTCGGTGCTGAGCAGCTCGAAGTAGCGCCAGATCACTTTGTCGTCGATCTGCATGCACTTTCTGAACATGTCGACGGGCGGCTCTTGCAGCCCGATGTAGTTGTTGGCGCTCTTGCTCATCTTCTTGCCGACCACTGCGCCGTTTTCGAATTTCGCGTCGGTCCCCTCGAGCAGCGGGCACGTGAGCACGCACTGGCCGCGTTGGCCGTACCGCGGCTGGATGTCCCTGCCCACCATCAGATTGAAGAGCTGATCAGTGCCGCCAAGCTCCACGTCCGCTTCGAGCGCGACCGAGTCGTAACCTTGCAAGAGCGGATAAAGGAACTCGTGCATGTGAATGGGCCGGTGATCGGCGAAGCGCGCGGAGAAGTCGCTGCGCTCGAGCATGCGTGAGACCGTCATCTTCGCCATGAGCTCGACCATGTCGTTCGCGCTCAGCTTGTCGAGCCACTCGGAGTTGTAGCGAATCTCCGTCTTGCTCTTGTCCAAGATCCGAAACGCTTGGTCCGTGTAGGTCTGGGCGGCGGCGCGCACTTCGTCGCGTGAGAGGCGAGGGCGTGACTCGTTCGCGCCCGACGGATCGCCGACCATCGCCGTGAACTCGCCGACCAGCAGGATCGCGGTGTGTCCGAGCCGCTGGAACTGCGCCAGCTTCTCGAGGAGCACCGCGTGACCGATGTGCAGATCCGGGCGAGTGGGATCGAAGCCGGCCTTCACGCGGAGCGGCTTACCCGTCTCGCGCGACTTCGTGAGGCGCTCCAGAAGCTCCTCGCGCACGTGAACGTCCACCGCGCCGCGCGTGAGGATTTCGAGCTGTTCGGCCGCGGGAAGGAACATACCGACGCTATGTACTCCAAAATTGTCGCCGCCTTCGGCGAACGACAACAACTAGGAGGATTGGCTTCGCCAGCCACAATTCAAGTAGGATCCGCGCCATGCTCCGTCCTCTGCATTGTGCTCTGCTCGCGATCGCGGTCGCGCTGCCGGTCTCCAGCTTCGCGTGTGGAGGCGGCTCCCCAGGTCCAACGACACCGAGCGCTACCGCGTCTTGGTCCGCGCCGGCATCGAACGTCGGAGGTCCGGATCCGATCGATGGCGCGTTGATGCAGCTGGCCGCGCGCGCTGCGCCTGGGATGGCTCCTGAAGGACCGCCCGCGAAGATGAGCGTGCCGCCGACGACACACGCGCCCGTGCCGATCGGACTGCAGGCAGGCAAGTGCTACGTCATCGTCGGCGTCGGTCCGATGGGGAGCGATCTCGATCTCGTGCTCGCGATGAACGGTCAGCCCATCGGGCAAGACGGCGAGACGGACAACACCGCGACGCTAGGTACAGGCATGCTGCCGCTGTGTCCGCCGCAAGCGACTCAGCTCACGCTCGACGTGTCGCTCAAGAACGCGGGCGGTGTCGTCGGCGTGCAGATTTGGTCGAAGCCCGCGCCGACTGCCGCAGTCGCGACCACCACCGCCACTGCGCCGACGGTCGATCCGCTCGACGCGATGTTGAAGACCGAGACCGACAAGCTCGCGAAGGGCATGACCTCGGACGCGCCGCCGACCAAGGGCATGGTGCAGGAGGGCAGCAAGCTCGAGGTCGTCGTCACGCTGCAGCCGGGTCGCTGCTACTCGATCGTCGCCGTGTCCGCGCAAGGCACTTCGCTCGACATGGATCTGCTGATGGCGCCGTTCTTCACGATGTCGGCCGGCAAAAATAGCAAGACCGGAAACGTCGCTTTGATCGGCGGAAGCAGCAACCCGCTGTGTCCGCTCGCGATCTTGCCGATCCCCTATCG
>JANYHY010000356.1 GCA_025362165.1 Myxococcales bacterium
TTGCCCTTCGCCGCATGCTTGCCGCTGGTGCGCGGTCGCAATGTCGTCGTCGCATAGAGCTTCGTACGCGTCGACGGGAGCACACGATGTGCGACCGCGGAGAGACGCGCGAACTCCAACGCGATGACGCCTTCGGCGACATGGAGCTTGAAAACGTCGGGCGCGATGTTCGCCAATTGCTCTTTGTGAGTGGCGCGCGCGGCTTCGAGCGCGTCTGCCAAGACGCTGCCTTGCTTGGCGAACGCTGCGGAGGCGCCGTAGTTGGCAGTCTCTTTGTGGCCTTGAAAGAAACTCGCGAGCGGGCGGAGAGCGTCGGCCAGATGCGTGGCGCGTGCTGAATGGCTGCTCTCGCTTGGGGCCTCTGCGTGAAGGCCGGCGGGTAACGCCGCGAGGACGGCGTGGGCGTGCTTCAACCAAGCGCGCGCGTCGTCGACGGCTTGGCCCGCGAGCGCTCCGCTCGGTCGCGCTGCGCTCGCGATCGAGACGCGTTGTGTCTTTTGATTCAAGACCTCTTTGAGCTTGGCGGTCATCGCCGCTCGCCACGCCGCATCGAAGCCAAACGGCTTGAGCGTCGCGTCGTCCGACTTGGCATGACCGAGAATCGCCTTGCCCCCGTCCGCGAGCCGCGCGACCGAGTAACGCGAGCCGGCGGCCGCCAAATCTGGCGCGGTGTGCTCGGTTTCCGAGAGGAGTGAGGATTTGCTCATAGCCGGGGAGTTTTCATGAAGTTGGGTCTGTTGCCAAGCTTCATCGACAGACGGAAGGCCCCAGAAAATCTGGAGCGGGACCGGGCAAGAAGGAACGGTGCCTCGTCGATGACGTCCTGCAGGCGCCACAGCGCGCCCCGGTGCTATAGAGAAGCCGTTGCGACCGCGCCGCGAAAAGAAGCCGAAGAAGAAGAAGGATCTCGGAAAGGTCGTCGCCGAGGCGCTCGACAGTCTGACGTTCCTTTGGCGCGAAGCGGTTCGCGTCCCCCGCATGCGCGCGATCGCGGCGCTCTTTGCGCTCGTGCTCGTCGTCTCGATGCTCGTCGCGCGACAAGGCACGACCGCGACGCGTTTGGGAGCGATCGCGCTGCTGGTGGGCTCGTCGATCGCCGTGGGTGCGCTGGCGTGGCGAGAGCGGCGAACGTGGGATGATCCTTCGCTCGTGATCGAGCGCCTCGCGGGCCGCGCCATGCCGGAACAAGCCGCGAAGGCCCAGCGCGCGCTCGCGCTGCTCGATGACGACGGCGAGCCCAAGGAGGACGGCACTTCCCCAGTGCTCACGCGCATGTTCGTGGCGCGCGCGCTCGCGGCGATCCCCAATGATCGCATCGCGGAGGCGGCAGGGCGCACCGCCCGCAACTTCCACTTGGGCGCGGCAGGGCTCGCGATCGCGACGATCGCCGCGCTCGGTACCAACCCGTGGGGCGCGATCGAGGGCTTCGACGTCTTGATCGCGCACGGCGGAGAGGCGCCGTTCGGCATGCGATGGCTCGAGGGACCGAAGCTCACCGCGCGTCCGCCCGACTACTTGCACCAAGACGAGCGCGTCGTGCGCATCTATGGCGACGTGAGCTTGCCGCGCGGCACGGTGATCACGTTCCGCGGCGCGCAGGAGCACGCGGGGCGACGGCTCTTGCTGACGGACGGCGCCAACGAAGTCCCGTTCGTGGACGACGGCGCGGGTCAGGTCGTCGCGCGGTGGCCGCTCGAGGGAGACTGCGAGCTGCGCATCATCGCGCGCTTCGGCGACGTGCGCATCGCGGACTCCGAAGCGACGTCGATCAATAGCATCGCGGACAAGGCACCTTTGGTGACGCTCGAGGGCGCACCGATGCAGCTGCGCCTCGCGCAGATCGCTGAAGACATCCCGATCAAGTACGAAGCGATCGACGATCATGGCCTGCGCGAGGTGGATCTCGTGTTGCGGAGCGGCGCACGTGAGGAGCGGCGTGTGCTCGCCAAGCTCGATGGAGAGACGCGCAACGATCGCGGCGGCAACTTGCTCAAGCCCACAGATGCATTCTTTCGCAAGAGCCACGGGGCGATCGAGATCACGGTCGAGGCGAAGGACAATGATCCGATCACGGGGCCGAAGTGGGGCGTGTCTGCGCCGATCACCGTGCTCCCTCCGGACGTCGGCGAGCCCGCGGCGCAGCGGATGGCGGCCTTGCGCGCGCTGCGCGATGCCTACGTGGACTCGCTCGCGTATCTCATTGGGAACGATTTGCCGACCGACGCGCAGAAGCTCCTCGCGCAGCTCGACGAAGAGCGCGCTCAAAGCAGCAAGAACGCCGCGCTGTTGAGCGACACGCTCTTACGCTCTTACGCCGGAGTGCGCATCAACGCGCGACTACGAGCGCTGCTCGCCGCGGACGCAAAGAAGATCGACGTCGCGATGTCCGCGGAGAGCGCGCAGCACACCACGAGCTCACACGCGGCGCTCGTGAAGGCGAGCGAGACCATGGTGCTCGTGGTCGATGGAGTCGTGCGCGGGCTCGGCTTCAAAGACACCAAGGACGCGGCGAAGCTCCTCGCGGAGGTCGCGGACGATCTGTCGCTCGGCGCGATGCAGATGCAGCACACGAGCGAAGCCGAGCGCGGCAAGGTCCGCTTCGACGCGGCGACGACGGTGCTGCGCGGTGGAGAGAAGCAGCTGATGCTTTTGGGCTCTCTCGGTCGCGATCTCGGCGGCGCGATCCACGCGGGGCTTGCGCGCACCGATCGCGCGAGTGGTGTGGGCGATCTCTTCCACGCCGAGCTCGCGGCGCACGATCTTGCCGCGCGCCTCCATCAGCCGGATCCGAGCTTCGGTGCTAAGGGAGGCGGAGGTGGGCACGCGACCGGAGAGTCTGGCGGGCAGTCTGGTGAGGTCGACGAGTCGGCGATGAGCGAAGCCGAGCGAGCGCAAGCAGAGGCCGCGCAGGAGGTCGACGACCTCGCGCAGGATCACGCGGGCGCGATGAACGACGTCGAGCAAGCGATGAAGAACGCTCAGAGCCAAGAGGACCTCGACAAGCTCAAGGCCGAGGCGAAAGAGCACGCGAAGGCCGTACGAGAGGCCGCGAAGGACCTGCCGTCGATCGGCGGAGGGAGCGACTCGTGGACGAGCAAGGCGTCGTCGGCGCGAGAGCTGGCCGAGCAGATGGCGCGCTCGCTCGAGGATGGCAACCCCGCGGACGCCGTGCAGAGCGGCAAGAGCGCGATCGCGGCGCTCGACGAGGCCAAGCGCGTCGCTGCCCGCGAGCGCTACTATGACGACGGCGCGCGAGACGCGGACAAGCGCCTCGACGACACCAAGAAGAAGCTCGAGCCCGAGGTGAAGTGGGCAGAAGACCAGCTAGCGGAGATGCAGAAACGCGCCGCCCAGCGCGCCCAACAGGATCTGCAGAAGACCGGCGAGAGCGAGGACAAGCTCGGGGAGCGCGCGGGCAAGCTCGGCGACAAAGAGCGAGACCTCGGCGCCGAACAAGCCGCGGACGATCTCGACGATGCCCAACAGCTCGCGCGCGAGGCGGCCAAAGCGCTGCAGCGCGGAGACGTGGACACGGCGGAGAAGAAGCAGCGCGACGCGCAGCGCAAGCTCGAGGCCGCGAAGCTTGCGCTAGGACAAGACGATCAAGAAGACGACAGCGGACCGCCCAGCCAGAACGATGGCGACGGCAAGAGCAACGGGCGCGTGACGATCTCCAACCCGGGGG
>JANYHY010000375.1 GCA_025362165.1 Myxococcales bacterium
CTTGGTAGCGTCCATGGGCCGATGCCGCGGATCGACTCGAGGATCTTTAAGAGCAACGGCGATGACCAAAAGCCTTTACGCGCGACGATCGCTCGCGCTTTCTTGAAGTAGGCTTTGGCGAGCGTCGCAGTGACGTCGTACTTGCCAAAGCGATAAACGCCAAAGGTCGCCGCGACGTCCAATGCGCCAGCCGTACGCGCGGCCACTCCGAGGCTACCTCGCACGAGCCCACACGATCTCTCCGTCCACTTGTTGGTCGGTCGGCTGCATGCCCACGCCTTGCGCGACTCTGACCGACGCGAGGTTGTCTGGGTGAACGCACGCCTCGACGCGCTCGATGCCATTGGCGATCAACCACTCGACGAGCGCGCGGGCTGCCTCCGTGGCGATTCCACGTCTCTGCCATGGCACTCCGATCACCCACGCGACGCGGGCGTGTGGATCGGTCTCGACGGTGATCGTGGCTTGAACGGTGCCGACCGCGGCGCCATCCGCGCGCTTGCGCACCACCCAGTTGTGCCATATTTCGGCCGAATCTGGAGCGCCAGCGAAGAGACGCGCATAACGGTTCCGCAGCTCCGCGAGCGCGAGGGGGCGCCCGCCGACGAACGCATGCAACCTCACGTCGTCGAGCACTCTGATCATCTCGTCAGCGTCGTGTGCGACGAGCGGATCCAGCGCGAGCCTCTCGGTGACTATGCGAGCAGTCGCGATCACATCTTTTCTCGCTGGGCCGCCTCGAGAGCCACGCGCGAGAGCACCTGCACGCCGACGATCATCATGGCGAAGCGCTCGTCTTTGGTGAGCCCCTTCTTGAAGCGCGCATAGATCTGTTGAGCGACGACTGCGGTCTTGAAGAGAGCGAAGCAATAGTAAAATAGGATATTGGAGACATCGCGGCCGCTGCGCTCTGCGTAACGCGCGACGAGCTCGGGCCGCGTGAGGCTGCCGGGGAGCATCGTGGGGCCGAAGGCGATCGCCTTGAGCATCTCGTCGTCCGTCGGGTCTACCCAATACGAGAGCGCGGTGCCGAGATCCATCAGCGGATCGCCGATCGTGGCCATTTCCCAGTCCAATACGCCGATGATGCTTGATAAGTCATTCGTATCCAAGACGAGGTTGTCGTACTTCCAATCATTGTGGAGCACTGTCGGCGGGAGTGAAGTTGGCAATCTCGACGCGAGCCATTCGGCGATCGCGAGTACGTCGGGCACGTCGTCAGTCTGTGACTTCTTGTAGCGCTCTGTCCAACCGAGGACTTGTCTCTCGACATAGCCATCCGGTTTGCCGAAGTCGCCGAGGCCCGCTACTTGGTAGTCGATCGCGTGAAGGTCCGCCAAACCGTCAATCACGGAGGTCGAGAGTCTGCGCGCGAGCGGCGGATCGATGACGACGCCGTCGGGCAATCGCCTTCGCAGGATGACCCCTCGGATGCGCTCCATCACGTAGAACGGCGCGCCGAGGGTCGACTCGTCTTCGGTGAAGGCGACGACGCGCGGGGCTGGCGGATAGAGCGGCGCGAGCTTGGTGGTCACGCGGACCTCACGTGACATGTCGTGCGCGGACTTCACCTTGTTGCCGAACGGCGGTCTGCGCAGCACCCACTCGGCGCCGCGCGCTTTGATGAGATACGTGAGATTGGAGTGCCCGCCTGGAAACTGCTCGATCGCCAATTCGGCGCCGTTCAGCCCTGAAAGCGCTGTGACATGGGCCGCGAGGAACGTCGCGAGCTTGGCCGCGTCGAGCTCTTCACCACTTCGGACTGCGCGCGTCGCGTCGATCATCATCAGAACGCGACGGGTCTATTGAGATCCAGCTGCCACTCGTCTTCCCACCCGCCCGCGTCCTGCGAGACGCCGTCGCCGAGCTTGACGCCTTGATCCGATTGTCCCCAACAGTAGACGTGGCCGTCTTTGACGAGCGCGCAGCCGAAGAGCACGTGCTCGGCGATCGCGATCGCGTCGGTCAGTTGAACGACGCCGGCATTTCCTCTGAGCGGCTTATCCCAGTTGCCAGTGCCGAGGCCTCCCTTGTCCGTGTCGCCCCAGCACTGCGCGGATCCGCCGGAGATGAGCGCACAGGTCGCCCGCCAACTTGGGCTGATGTCCGTGACCGGCGGCAGCCCGAGACGCAGCGGCGCCTTGACGCGCGCGTAGTTCGCCCCGCCGCCTCCACCCGCTGCGCTCGCCATCGTGAAGTAGTCGCCGCCCCAGCAATACATCGCAACACCGACGCGCGCGCAGATCTGCTCTTCGCCGAGGCGGAACTGATCGATCTTCAGTCCGGCTTTGGCGACGACGAACGTGTTCTTCTCTGGAGACCACACCTCCCCTGGCCACTGATCGTCCGGCACGGTGGGGTTGCCGTTCGCGAGCGCTCCGAGCCAGCCGTCGCCCCAGCAGGTGAGCTTGTCGCTCTCGTCGCTCGTTTGCACGCAGGCTTGCCGTCCGCCCGCGCCGACGGCGATCACGTTGGGCGGCACCGGCATCTGGGTCGGTGTCGCGTGGAACTTGAACGCAGGCGGGCCGCCGTCCGGCGAAAAGTCAGCCTGCTGACCGAGGTCGTCTTCGCCCCAACAGTAGACCGTGTGATCCGTCATCAACGCGCACGTGACATCGAGCCCGACGCTGAGCTGCGTGGCCTTCTTGTCGCCGAACGAGACCGCAGTCGCCGTGTTCGCGGACGGCACGGTGTCAGGGTCGCCCAACCCGGACATGCCGGCCTCGTTGCGCCCCCAACAGTAGACGTTGCCGAAGCTGGTGAGCGCGCACGAACGATCCCAGGCCATGCCGACGTCGATGACGTGATCCAAGACATTGCCGTTTTGGTCCAGCACGGTCACGACCTTGTTCGTCGTTTGGTACGCGTTGTCGCCGAGCTGCCCGTACTCGTCGTGTCCCCAGCAGCGCACGGTGCCATCGTCCAGCACGACACAAGAGTGGTTGCTGAGGCCTTGTCCGAGCACCTTGATGCCCGTGCAACTTCCCGAGCTGCACACGAGCGCGCCTGTGTTCCCAACGCAGTCCGCGCTCGTCGTGCAGGTGCGCGAAGGCGGACCGTCCGCGGTGGACTCGTCGCCGCCTCCGTCGACGTTCGCGCACTCGCCGCCGTCGCACGCCCGATAGCTGTCGATGCCGACGAGCAATCCGCAGCCGAGCGCTATTGCGCACGTGACAAAGACAATCAGCATGAGCGTGCGCATGGATGTTCGGATTCTACCTCAGACCATCTCGATGTGCGCGCTCGCGTCGAGCACGTAGCCGTCGTCTCTGGTCAGCAGGACGGAGCGCAATCCAAGCTGACGGAGCGTGGCGATGGCTACGCGTACACGCGTCGCGGCAGCGTCCACCAAGACGCGCTCACCAGGCCAACCCGCTGAGACGAGCTCCGACTGCT
>JANYHY010000382.1 GCA_025362165.1 Myxococcales bacterium
GCGCAGATGAACGACATGAACTTCCCCGCGGGTGTGCTGCAGCCGCCGCTCTTCGACGTCAAAATGGATGACGCTCCCAACTACGGAAATACGGGCGCAACCATTGGGCACGAGCTGACGCATGGCTTCGACGACGAAGGGCGACAGTTCGACGCCAAGGGCAACCTCAAGGACTGGTGGACGAAGGCGGACGCGAAGGCTTTCGAGACGCGCGCCAAGTGCGTCGTCGATCAATATGCGCAATACACGGTAGTCGACGAGATCAAGATCAACAGTGAGTTGAGCCAAGGCGAAGACATCGCCGACCTCGGCGGCACCATGCTCGCCTACGCCGCTTGGCAGGCCGCGATCGGCAAGTCCAAGCTGCAAGACATCGACGGCTTGCAGCCCGACCAGCGCTTCTTCATCGGCGCGGCGCAGTGGGTCTGCGAGAACCAGAGGCCGGAGAACCTACGCGCAGACGCGCTCACGAACCCGCACTCGCCGGGCCGATATCGCATCGACGGCGTGATGGTGAACATGCCCGAATACGAGCGATCGTTCTCTTGCAAACCGGGTGCGCCGATGGCCCCTCAAAAGCGCTGTCGCGTTTGGTGATTGACGTTCCGTCGATCCAATTGTGTTCTTCGGAAGGCAGCCGCAGGGCGAGGGAAATCATGAATGTCAAAGGCAAGACGGTTTGCGTGACTGGCGTGTTGGCGGGGTTGAAGCGCGACGAGGCAGAGGCAGGCCTGGCAGCGCTCGGCGCGAAGGTGACAGGCTCCGTCTCGAAGAACACGGACATCCTGTTCGTGGGCGCGCAGGCGGGCTCCAAGCTGTCGAAGGCAGAGTCGTTGGGCGTCACTGTCCTTGACGAGGCCGCGCTCCTCGCGCTGTTGGGGAACAAGACCATCTCGAAGGCGAAGCTCGTCGCGCGCGCCGAACAGGAGGAGAAGCGCCGCGAGCTGGAGGCACAAGCGCTTGTTGGAGCTGACGCGCCGGTGTCATCCTTGAAGGGCAAGACCGTCGTCGTCACGGGGACGCTCTCGATCGAGCGCGAAGAGATGGAAGGTCTGCTGCGCAAGGCGGGCGCGAAGGTCACGGGCTCGGTGTCGAAGAACACACATTTCCTCGTCGTCGGCGCGAGCGCTGGGAGCAAGCTCACGAAGGCGAACGAGCTAGGCGTCCCCACGCTCACGGAGGCGCAGGCACATCAAGCCATGAACCCAGTGGGCAAGAAGGCCAAGAAGAAGTAGTGCCCACGATTGTTCAAAAGGGTAGTGTCCAAGAGTCACGGGTTTGGCGAGACTGCACGGAAGTGATGTATTCAACGGCCATGCGCCTCCTGCTCTTGTGCTTGGTCGCTGTCGCTTGTGGCGGCAAAGGTCCACCTCCCAACAACGTCGTCGTGACGCCCGACGCCGGTCCTCCGGCGACGGTGCAGACCGTGTCGACGCTGCCACCGGCGAAGATGCCGCCGCCGCTAGATTTCGGTTCACTGCTCGTCGAGCGACGCGCGCACGCGGATTGGGACGCATGCAGCAAGTCGGTCGCGCGCAACGCTTCTGCGGCGACCACGCTCGCGAACGTCACCAAGGCTTGTGGGACGGTGACCGGCCTGCACGCGGGCCCAGCGCCAGCGACGGGTAAATCGAGCGCCTCCACCGACGCGGTCGCGGTCCCGATGCACGTCGAGAAAGGCAAATGCGTTCGCGTGTACGCGGCTGCATCGGCAGGCGTGAAGGCGCTCGTCGTCGTGGTGAAGGACGCGAGCGGTAGACCCGCGGCGATCTACAAGGCGGACGACCTGGACGTCGCGATCGCGCCTCCCGAAGCGCTGTGCTTCAAAGAGACGCAAGACGCGACGCTCTCGGTGAGCGTCGGCAGCGGCGACGGGGACTACGCCGTGCAGGTCTGGACCGAGTAACGAGTAGGATGACGAGCATGGTGCACAAGAGCGTTTGGGTGCTGCTGCTCTGCGCGTGCGGCGCGGCTCCGCAGGTGCAGGTGATCGGACAAGAAGATCCGCGCACGAACCAGGGCGGCGATCTGAGCGAGCATGCGCACAACGACAACTCGCTTCAGCTGCCGGAGGACGAGTCCGCGGCGGAGCCGGAGCACCCCGCGACGCAGACGCCGCAGGAGCGCGCGCTCACGCACGTGCACACGCCGATCGACGTTTGCTCGGGCATCCTCGTGGGTCCGCGGCTCGTGCTCACTGCGCACCAGTGCGTGGGCAATCAACTCAAGGGTGCGTCGGTCAACGCGGACAAAGAGCACTATCGCGTGGAGGTCGCCTCGACGACGCTCTCGTGGACGGTGCGCAACGTGACGCACATCATCGCGCCGGGCTGCGACTGGACCGATTTCGACGCGGCGATCTTGGTGCTCGACGCGGAGACGCCAGGCACCAACCCCGTGAAGCTGACGAGCTCGCCGTCTCCGGGCGCCAACATCCAAGCGCTCGGCTTTGGCCGATGTCGCGGAGAGACGCGCGCGTTCGGCCAGCGCACTGGCCAAATCGTGACGCGCGAACCCGACGCGATCGCGATCGATTTCGGACTCTGCCAGGGTGACGTCGGCGGCGCGATCCTCGACACGAGCGCCAGCTTGGTCGCTGTCGTCAGTCACCAGGACGATCCGGACAACGCCCAACGACACACGACCACGGCGTTCCGCGTGGACGCTCCCGAGGTGCGCGCGCTGCTCGCAGCAGGAGAGTCCATCGTAGGCGGCGGCGACCCCGGCAAGGTCGAAGCGATCGCCTGTCACTGACAATCAGCTACAGAAAATCATTTCTCGATCGGATAATTTGCGTCACGCCACGCGCGCATCCCGCCAGCCATCGAGATCACGGTGGTGTAGCCCATGCGGCCGAGGTTCTCCGCGGCGAGCGCGGAGCGGAAGCCTCCACCGCAATACAAGATGATCTCTTTGTCGTGCTTGGGAACGCGCTCCTCGATGTCGCGCTCGATGATCCCTTTGGACAGGTGCATCGCGCCTGGGATGTGATCTGCGGCGAACTCGGACTCTTCACGGACGTCGACGAGCGTGAGCTTGTCGCCCGCGTCGAGGCGTCGTTTGACGTCCTCCACACTGCACTCCGAGATCTCTCGCTTGGCGTCGTCTACGAGTCGCAAAAATCCGGGGCCGTGTTTGTGCATGCCCCATAGCGTACCGCGTGCGTCGCAGTAGTCACTCTCGACGCAGCGCTTCGATTGGATCCAAGAGCGCGGCTCTCCGCGCGGGAAAGAAGCCGAAAATGACGCCCGTAATGCCGCTCACGAAGAGGCTGACGGCCAACGCTTGAGGGCTCAACGATAGCGGCACGCCGATGACGGCCGACAGCCCCGCGATGATGACCGCGCCGACCGCCGCGCCCGCGAGGCCGCCGATGAGAGCGAGCGCGATCGCCTCCACCAAGAACTGCGTGAGGATGTCGTTGGCCCGAGCGCCGATCGCCATGCGGATGCCGATCTCTCTCGTTCGCTCGGTGACGCTCACGAGCATGATGTTCATCACGCCGATGCCGCCGACGAGCAGGCTGATCGCAGCGACGCCGACGAGCAGCAGCGTGAGCAGGCCGAAGATCGTCTGCTGCATCGCCTGGAACTCCTTCTGCGTGCGGATGGCGAAGTCCGGGTCGCGGTCCTCGGCGATGTGGTGGCGCTGCCTGAGGATCGAGTCGATCTGCGTGGTGGCGCGATCGGTCGTATCCGCGCTCGTCGCCGAGACCATCAACACTCCAGCAAAGCCGGGGCTCGTCTTCATCACGCGCGCGCGCATGCTGGAGATCGGCATGAGCACGATGTCGTCCTGATCGCCGCCGAACGGAGCCTCGCCCTTGGTCTCGAGCGTGCCGAGCACGCGGTAAGGGTAGCGTCCGATGCGCACGATGCGACCGATGGGGTCCGTGTCTCCGAAGAGGTTCTTCCTCACCGTCGAGCCGAGAACGCACACCTTCGTCTTGGTCGCCTCGTCGTGCTCGTCCCACATCTCTCCGGTGGCGAGCTTCCAGTTGCGCACTGTCAGGAAGTCGAGCGTGCTGCCGATGATCGAGGTGGACGTGTTCTTGTCCGCGTAGACGAGTTGACCTCGAGCGCGGAGCACGGGCGCGACGGCGGCGATGCTCACGGCTTCGTTCTTGAGAGCGTGGCCGTCGTCTTCGGTGAGCCTCGCGCCGACGCCCTGAGCGCCCTTCGCGCCGGAGACCGCCCCGCTTTGCGGAAAGATGATGATGAAGTTCGAGCCGAGCGACTCGATCTGCGAGCCCACGCTGTCGCGCACGCCCTGTCCGAGCGCAGTCACGGTGACGACGGACGTCACGCCGATCAAGATGCCGAGCACCGTGAGCGTCGCGCGCAGCACGTTGCGGCGTATGGCGCGCAGCGCGATTCGAACGGCCGAGAAAAAAGAGCCGATCACTCGACCCTCAGCGCGTCGATAGGATCGAGGTTCGCCGCGCGACGCGCAGGCAAGAATCCGAACGTGACGCCGATCAGCGCGCTCGCTCCCGTCGCGATCACCAGCGCCAGCGGGCTCGGCACCAAATGCCAATCAAGCACGACCGCGAGGCCAAGCGTGCCGCCGACGCCGACGAGGCAGCCGAGCAAACCGCCGATCATCGAGAGCACGACCGCCTCGATCAAGAATTGGATCAGGATGTCGCGCGAGCGCGCGCCGATGGACATGCGGATGCCGATCTCGCGCGTCCTCTCCGCGACGGACACGAGCATGATGTTCATCACGCCGATGCCGCCGACGACCAAACTGATCGCAGCGACGCCGAAGAGCAGAACGGTGAGCAAGCCCGTGATCGACTGCTGCTTCTGTCTGAACTCAGCCTGCGTGTTGACCTGAAAATCAGGCTCGCGCGTCGCGTCGATGTGGTGACGCTGGCGCAAGATCCCGTCGATCTGCTCCTGCGCACGCAGCGAAGTGTTCTCGCTCGTGGCGCCCGCGATGAGCATGTCGACGCGACCGGGAGCCGTGTGCTGGATGCGCGCGCGGTAGCTGCCGATGGGCATGAAGACGCGATCGTCTTGGTCCTCGCCGAACGGAGAGGTGCCGCGCGCCTCGAGGACGCCCGCGACGCGGAACGGGAACTTGCCGACGCGGAACACCTGCCCGATCGGGTCCGAGTTGCCGAACAGGTTGGTCGCGACTGTAGGTCCGATCACACAGACCTTGGTCTTGAGGAGCTCGTCACTTTCGGTCCAGAGGTCTCCCTTGCTCAGCTTGAATTTGCGGATCGGAAAATATTGCAGCGTGACGCCGTAGAGAGTCGTCGCGACGTTCTTGTCGGCGTATACGATCTGACCCATCGTGCTCAAGAAGGGCGCGACGCCGCTCACGCTCACGGCTTCGCGAGCGATCGCGCGACCATCCGCCTCGGTGAGCCTGCCAAGCGTCTTGCTGCGCGCCCCCGATTGCTGCGTGGGCTGCGGCGAGATGAAGATCATGTTCGCGCCGAAGTTGTCGATTTGCCCGCCGACTTGATCCGTGGCGCTCGTACCGAGAGCGACGACGGTGACCACCGCTGCGACCCCGATGAGGATCCCAAGCACCGTGAGACCTGCGCGCGTCTTGTTGCGATTGATCGCGCGCATGGCTAGAAATAGCGCGCTTAGGAAGAGTCTCATCGCGCGAGCCGAGAGTTGGCGACCGTGAGAAACACGAAGCGCACGAGCGACAAAACAGCGAGCGCGGCGACACAAGCCAGGACTGCGAGGGTGGTGTGCGCGGTCGCGAACTCGGTGACGGATGACGGGATCTTCGAGAGGACCACGAACGCGACGACGGGCGCCAGGATCAACAATTGAAAGAGTGAGTAGTAGATCGCGACGCGCACGCGCTCGTCCACGGACATCCTGCGCTTGAAACGTCGCCGCGCGATCCATGTCGCGAAGGTCGCCTCACCCAGAATCGCAAACACGCCGCCGACGCCGGGTATCGGCTGCCCCGCGATTTGGTTCAGCACGAGCGCCGCCAGGTTGCCGAGGAGGCCTCCGCCGAACATCGCCATGTAGACGACGAACGGGATCTTGGTCCGCTTCCGAGTGCCGACGATCGCCTCGTCGTCTTTCGGCGCCTCGTACGCCTGCGGCGGCGGGAGTTCGGAGAGGTCGCGAGCGGCGTCTTTTGGCTGTTCTTGGCGGACGTCGCTCACCATGTACCCGTCGCGGAACGTGATGACGCGAGAGGCGCACGCGGCGATGTCGTGCTCGTGCGTGACGAGCACCACGGTGATGCCCATGTCGCGATTGAGTCGTTGCAAGAGCGCGAGCACCTCGAGGCTCGTGCGCGTGTCGAGGTTGCCCGTGGGCTCGTCTGCGAGGAGCAGCGGCGGATCGGTGACGAGAGCGCGCGCGATCGCGACGCGCTGCTGCTGTCCGCCCGAGAGCATGTTCGGCGTGTGATCGAGGCGATCTTGCAAGCCGACCGCCGCGAGCGATTTCTCCGCGCGCGCCCTCCGCGCCTTCGCGCTCACTCCGCGGTACTGCAGCGGCAGCTCCACGTTCTCGAGCGCGGTCGTTCGTGGCAGCAGGTTGAAGCCTTGGAAGATGAAGCCCACCAGGCGGTTGCGCACGATGGCGCGAGCGTCGTTCGAGCGCGAGCCGACCTCGACGTCCGCGAGCGTGTACGTACCGCGCGTCGGTCGATCGAGGCATCCTAGAATGTTCATCAGCGTGCTCTTGCCAGAGCCGCTCGTGCCGACGATCGCGACGAACTCGCCGTGATCGATTGACAGGTCAACGTCTCGCAGCGCGCGCACGATGCCGCCGCCGGTGTCGTAGTCCTTGGCGACACCCTCGAGCCGAATCAGGACGTCGCGCATGGCGCTCACGCCTCCATCGGCCGCCATGGCTAAAACATGCCTTTCTTCTTCTTCGTGGCGTCGTCCGTCTCGTCGGTGACGATCTTCGTCCCGATGGCGAGGCTGCCGTTCTGCACTTCGGTGCTGAGGCCGTCGGTCACGCCGATCTGGATGACGCGAATCTCGTCCTTCTCTTCGCCGGGCTTGTCGTTGATGATCACGTGCACACGCCCTTCACCCTTCTTGAGCGGCGCGTCGGGGGTCACGGGCATGGGTTTGCCGTCGGGTCCCATGGGCGGTGATGGCTTGTAACGGAGCGCTGCATTCGGAACCCTCGTGACGCCCTTGGCCTCGCGCGTCTTGATCGTAACCGTGGCGGTCATGCCCGGGCGAAGCTTCTCCTCCGGGTTCTCCACCTGGATGACGGCGGAGTAGGTGACGACGCCGCTCACGTTGTTGGGGCTGTAGCGCACCTGCTGAACGCGCCCTTTGAAGGTCTCGCCCGGGAACGCGTCGACGACGGCC
>JANYHY010000528.1 GCA_025362165.1 Myxococcales bacterium
GAAAGGGGCCGTCGCCGTCAGTGAAATAGACGACTCCGTCGATGTCATGCGCGCCGAGAAAAGAGGGCGCGAACACTGGCCTCAAATCAGTGCCGCCGCGTCCTATGACGTTCTCGATCTTGCCGGCGAACGGATAGACACGCGCGATCGAGACGTCGCACTCGGCGACAGTCACTCGCACGTGACTGGACAATACGACGAGCTGCCGAGCGATCTCCTCTAGCTCGGCTTTGGACATGCTCAACGAAGTATCGATCGCGATCAGTAGCTGTTGCTCGGCGTCGCGACGAGGTGCCCAGCTCCGGCCTGGCACTTCGAAGATTCGGTTGGGAAAGCGGCGACTCGGTCGAGACCAGGTGTGCACTGGGGCGCGCGCACGAGCGACGAACATCGCCAATGCTGCGCGCCAATCCATCACTTCGTCTGGAGCGCGCGTCGTCTCGGTGAGCTCTTCGATCAACCGCACTGCCGTGCGACCCGCGATCAAAAAGCGCCGCGAAGGATTCGGCTGGCTCTCGTCATCATCATCAACCTCAATAGGCTCAGGCGGCTTGATTCGGCCCTTGTTCTTGCCCTTCTTCTGTTGCGGCTCTGGAGCTGGCAAATGTTTCGCCATGCGCTCAGCGTGCGACTGCACAATCGCCTGCTCTACCATCAACGCCGCTTGTGTCGCTGCACCTGGCGAACCCTCGCCGTGAGACAAATAGCGATGATCATCCACATCGCCCGAGCCATGTTCCCCAGGGCCAGGTTTGGGTCGCGAACCAGTACCCTTCAGGTGTTTGACCAATAATTCATAGCGCTCGATGGTGCTCTGTCCTGCGCGCACGCCAATGGCTGCATAAGCGCGCCAACGAACGGCCGGGGGCAATTCTTCTTCAATGTATTCGTTGGCAGACATCTCGACAGCCAAGTCCATCAACTCGGGCTCTTCACATTCTGCAAACTTAGGGTGTGTCAAATGCCCTAGAACGACGTGATGAATCTCGTGTAGCAGTATGCCTCTGAGGAATTGGGGCTCTGCCATGAATGACGTCACATTGACGTGCAAATAGAAGCGCCCGTCTTGCAGAGACACTGCCATGCGCTTGGTGGACGGGTCTGCGACGGGTGTCATCCTTGCCAAGATCGCGGCGTAATATGGGTACGCCTCGAGGAACGCAGGATCGCGGATGAACGCCTCGAGCCAAGCCTCGAGCTCGCCGCGCTTCGGCGAAGGAGCGTTCATGCGCCAGGCCGCACCGGCGTGACACCTACGCGCTTGAGCGTCTCCACGAGCGGCATCGCGTGTCGCTCGTGCAACGCCATGAGCAACCGACCAAGACTCTGCCGCGCGATGTTGCTCCGCTTCAGCTCCGCCAAGCGGCTAGGTTGTTCGATGTGCGCGCGCAAAGAAGTAATGGCCAGCGCGATGCGGTGTTGTTTGGAGGAGTCCGCGCGCCAGGCAGCGAGCTTCTTCTCGGCGACAGTCCCAGTAAATCCCGTGAGTAGGTCCGTCGGATCCAAATCAATCAATGTGGCGGCTGTCGCATTGCTTCCCAAGGCCTCTTGCAACTTCTCGCGCTGGTCGCCAGGCAAGTCCGCGAACAAGGCCTCCAGCGAGCCGAGCGTGAGCCGACCTTGCGCCGCGAGCACCCCGGCCTCCGGCCCCGCCAGTAGTGGCACCAGACGCTGCGTGATCTCGTCCAGGCGATCAGTTTGTCCTTGTTGGCGATACTCGATGATCTCTTTGGCGAGCGGCGATTGAGGACCATACGAATTGAGTAGTGCGCGCACATCAAAGCCGCTGTTCGCGCCCCAAGAACCCTTCGACGCGACGAGCGCCTCGACCCACGCGGGAGGGAGATAGCCGCCTAGAGCGTCTCGCAACAACACGCCGTCCTCTAGCTCTGCGGGAGTGAAGGCCTGCAAGAGACCAGACGCATAAGTCCATGTGCGCGGGGGCACTTCATCGAGCAGTCGCTCGTGCGCGTGTGCGAGCGCGATCACTCCCGGATGCAGGTTCGCGCTCTGCGCCCACGCTAGCCAAGAGGCGCGATCGGCGCGCACTGTCACTTGCAGAAAGCGAGCTCGTAACGCTCTATCGAGAGCGGTGACATGATAATCGGCAGTCTGTGGATTGACCGTCGCCACGCACACCCAACCCTCGGGCAGCTCATACTCGTGCAGTCTGCGCGCGCTCAGCAATTGAAGAGCGGGCTGCTGGATATAACGCTCCGCGCGATTGAGCTCTTCGAGCAACAAGATGCCCGCCCCGTCGCGAGGCAGCACGTGCGGGAGCGCATATTCAGTGCGCCCGTCCTTGACGATTGGCAGGCCCACCAAGTCTGGAGGCTCGAGCAGACTCAAGTCCAAAATGGTCGTGGCGATCCCCAAATCAGCCGCGACACGTCGCACGATCTCACTCTTGCCAACTCCCGTAGGACCCTCGAGCAATACCGCACGCCGCGCGCGATAAGCGACCGCGAGGATGCGCTCGAGTCGAGGACCCACAGGGACAGCGAGAGGACGCAGGCCATCTGCATGGCCACTCTTCGGATGCGATTGCATGCGATTCAATTAGGAATAAACGCGCAGTGACCATTGATGCATTGATCTGCCGGATTGCAACAGTCTGCTGCCTGGGTGCACTTCTCGAACTCGTTGCTGCACCCGCCAGGAGGAGGGACACATACGAGACCTCCATCCGCGCTGCCGCGGCAAAAGCCATTGCAACACTCATCACCTGAATTGCAGCTCGCGCCGTCTTGCTTGCAGGGATCGAGCACCCAGAAGCCGCGTAGGTTGTCGGCCTTGGTCTCTTGGCCGTCGAGATAGAACGCGGGGTGGCTCAAATCAACCCCGGGAGCGCCGTTCGCGTCTAGCGCAGCCACCCATAGCTTGCCGTACTCGTCATTGTTGTCCTTGCTCGGCAACGTGTTGCCATAAGAGCGATGACTGGTGAACACTACCCAGAAGTATCCGCCCACGGCCTCCGGCAATACGGTAGGAGCGAAGCTGAGCGCGGGGTCGTTGGCTGGGAGATAGGTGCCATTGGAGGTGTAACCATCCAGCGCGTCCAGGCGGTGTGAAGTATGAGTGGCGACGTCTGCGATGAACACGTCACCGACAGCGTTGGCGTCCGTCTCGAACTGCGCGTTACTGCCGCCGTGATAGACCACCCACTTGTTGTCTGGCGTGAACGCTGGCCACGCCAGAAATAGTGAGTTGTTGGAGGCGAGGATTTGTTGATTGGTGAACTTCTTGGTGGAGAAATCGAAATCGAACAATCCGAGCGAGTGACCCTGAGCTGCGTCTTCGCGAACGAACGCCAGGTGCTTTCCATCCGGCGAGAAAGCAGGCGTTCCGCCGTTGCTGATGACGCCGTCCCAGCCGGGTGCGGGGATCACCTTGCCAGTCTTCACGTCGTAGAGGCGCGAGATGGAGCCCGGAAACCAGGTGCGATAGTGGGTAGAGCTCATGAGGATCGATCCGTTCGGATAGATGCCTCCATAGGTGAAGCTCTCATCGCCCTGCGCCATGATGGTGCTCGCGTTGTTCTTCAAGTCGTAGCTGGAAGACGTGCCGAGCGAGGTGGAGGCGACGAGCGTGGAGCCGTCTGCGCTCGCTGTGTGACATACATTCCCGCAGCCGCTCTTGATGACGACGGGCGGCGCCGCGGTGCCTGGTTTGATCTTCATGATGCCGACGGACCCGAGACCTCCCGCGAGCTGTGAGTCGTAGGTCTCGTAGTAGATGGTCCCGCGCAGGCTGCCTTGGGCGACTCCCCATGTCTCGCTGATGGGACCAGTAATCGATAGTCCTAGTTGTTTCGAGATCTCGACCTTCAATGCGTCTTTGGCGCCGACTGCGTTGGTGATGGCGCTCCACGCTTTTGCCGTCAACGAGAGCGCGAGAGGCCCGGTCTTGGTGGAATAGAAGCCTTGATAATCGAGAGTGGGGCTCGTCAGGTGTACATACTCTGCAGTCGCCGAAGAGCCGCCGAACTGCATCAAGGGCGGTACCAACCCGCGCGGGAAGATGGTCTTGTCATAAGGATAGAGCCACGCGAACTGTGAGTCGGAGGTGCCACCCGCCTTGAGCTTCGCTTGGGTCGCGGGATCGACGTTCCCGGGATTGTCGATGATCGTACAGACGCCCGCGACGCACGTTCCCCCTGCGGTCGTGCAAGACGTGTCGCACGCGCCGGGCTTGCCGGAGTCTTTGTCTGCGAGCGCGTCAATGAAGCTCACGCCGGTGTCGTCGATCGCCGAATCGCCGCCGCCGTCCGCGCCTGGGTCGAACACCGACTGCGGGCTGCTGCACGCGGAGGCCGCGGCTGCCCCGCCAAGACAGACTGTCGCCACACACGCCCAAGCCCAAGAAGACTTCATGGGCCGCAACCTACCGCGCGCATCGTTCGTTCGCCGCTAAAACCACCGCTCGTTGTATTCTTGAATTCATGATCCTCTGCGCGGCGGCGTTCCAATTGGTTTTGGGGATGCTGGTCTTCTCTGCGCTCGAGGCGTGGTTCGCGCTCGATCCCTCGCGTCGTTGGTGGCGTCGGCGCTTTTGGACCGACGCGGCGCTGTGGCTCGTGCACCCCGTGGCGTACGCGTGCGGGATGGCGTTCGCGGTCGCTTTGGTCGGAGAACATGATCGCTCGTCGCTCCCTTCGTGGGCGCAGTTGGTGATCGCGTTCGTGGCGATCGACTTTGGGTCGTATGTGCTTCATCGCCTCTATCACCGCGTGCCGATCTTATGGCGACTGCATGTGGTGCATCACACGAGCAAGCAGGTGGATTGGCTGTCTACTTCTCGACTGCATCCGTTGAGTCAAACCATGAACGCGGCGGTGCTCTCTGCTCCATTGCTCTACTGCGGACTGTCGACGCGCTCGTTGATCACCGCGAACGCGATCATCGGGTTCTGGGCCGTGATCGTGCACGCGAATGTACGAATCGATCTCGGTAGGCTTGGCACCTTGGTGGTCTCGCCTGCATTTCACCGGCGCCACCATGACAGCGCAGGGCATGAGCAGAACCTCGGCGCTGTGCTCGCGATATGGGACCGCCTCTTCGGGACGAGCGATGGACCCGTCGCTGACAAGATCGTGTAATCTGGAAAGATGGGGTCGAGCCGCTACGCGCACATCATTCGGCCCCTCGCGCACATCGGCGCGGCGCTGCTGTTGACGCAGCTCGTTTGGGCCTGCGCGGCAGTGCTCAACGTCGACTTCGACACCACGCACGAGAAGGATGGGAGCGCGGACAACGCCGATGGCGGTCCCGTCACCATCGATGGGTGCACGCTCGCGACCTGCAAATCGAAGAACACGAACTGCGGAGTTCAAGACGACGGCTGCGGCGGCACGCTCAATTGCGGCACGTGCACCAACGGCGACACCTGCAAATCAGGTCAATGCGCGTGCGCGAACAAGAAGACGTGCACGGATCTCAAGCTCGCATGCGGCAACGCCCCGGACGGTTGCGGCGGCTCTCTCGACTGCGGCAAATGCTCGGGCGCCAATGAGGGCTGCGTGAACGGCGCGTGTGTCTGCCAGCCGCAGACGTGCAAGGTGCAAGGCGCGGAGTGCGGCAAGATCTCGGACGGCTGCGGCGGCACGTACGACTGCGGGCCGTGCATGGACGTCAACAACCCCAACTGCGGCGGCAATGGTCCGAACAAGTGCGGAAAGAACCCGTGCGTCCCAAAGAAATGCGGACAGGGTGACTGCGGCACGATCAGCGATGGCTGCGGCAATACCATCATGTGCCCGATGTGCACGCTCCCTGAAACATGCGGCGGCGGTGGCATGGCCAACAAGTGCGGCTGCACACCGGTCGATGGTTGCCTCAAGAACGGATGGGACTGCAACAGCGCGCCAGACGGCTGCGGCGGCACCAAGATTTGTGGCAAGTGCGCTGGGTTCGACAGTTGTGGCGGCGGCGGCAAGCAGAACGTATGCGGCTGCACGCCCTCCAATGTGGCCTGCAACGGCAAGAACTGCGGCGTGCTGGCCGATGGCTGCGGCAACAACATCTCCTGCGGCCCCAACTGCGCCGGCTTCGACACGTGCGGCGGTGGCGGCGTCCCGAACGTGTGCGGTTGCACGCCGACGACGTGCATGGCCAACGGCTGGAACTGCGGCACTCCACAAGACGGCTGCGGCAAGACGCTCGCGAGCTGCGGGCCGTGCTTCATCAGCAAGCCTCGACACCAATGCGTCGGCTACCAGTGCATCATCGTTTGCCCTTATGTGTTCTCGTTTGACGGCGAGAAGTTCGCCTACGAGACGAGCGTCGGCGGCGCGTCCGTGGTCGGCAAGAAGATCGATTTGGTGCAAGGCAAGAAGGTCGAGTTCGAGCCGATGTGGGCGCGCCTCGATCACGCGAGCATTCAAGACGGCGTGTTGCGCACCAAGGTCATCGCGGCAGAGGACGAGATCGTCTACTTCGACGCGGCCAAGCTCACGACAGTGGAGCACCTGCCTGGTTACGAGATCATCAGCTCCTCGTCGATCCAGTGGAACACGCTGGAGAAGGCTGATCCGCGGGAGATCATCGCCTTGCGGACGAGCACGATGCGCGCGCCGATCAGCGCCAGCTGGAGATCGATCGCCGACGTGACCGCGGATCTCGGAACGCAAGACGACCGCGCCGCGGCGTTCGACGTGCGCGAGGCGAACTATTACGACGTCGACTTCGGCGCCGTGCGCGACGTCTCGCAAGCGCGTCTCGTGATCGACGGCTGGAAGTACAAGGAGGCGCGCGATCTCATGGCTGACGTCGCTCAGGTGAGGCCACATTTGGACGTGCGCCAACCCGACGGCACTTACAAGAAGGTGATGGAGCTCTCCACTCCGCGCGGCGACAAGAAGACCATCGCGTTCGATCTGTCGCGCGTCTCGTTCCCGACGGGGCGTTATGAGGTTCGTGTATGGACGGGCACGCACGAGGATGGGAACGCGATGTGGTACCTCGATCGCGTGCGTGTGAGCGAGGACCCGAAGGGGCCAATCACCGTTCGCGACGTGCCGCTCGCGCACGCTGAGCTCGACTTCGTGGGCGCGCCTTCCGAGCCAGATGTCGACAATCACTCGCACCCGCGCATCGCGATCGATGATGCCAAGGGCGAGCTACTCGCAGAGCAGCGCACGTGGGGCGCGTTCACTCGGTACGGCGACGTCCGCGAGTTGCTCGGCTCGAGCGATGATCGTATGGTCGTCATGCGACGCGGCGACGGCGTGACGATGCGCTTCAATGACGTACCTCGAGCGAGCGCAGGCCACGAGCTCACCGCGTTCTTGATGACGGACCTCGTGTTCAAACCGCGCAAGTGGCTGACGTCGAGCGAGGCGACTCCCATGACGGAGAACGTCGAGCCGCTCCCGTACCACGGCATGGGCTTCTATCCGCCGACCACTTCATTCCCGAGTGACGCCGCGCACCAACTCTGGCGCGCCGACTATCAGACGCGCGTCTACGAGAGAGGCGATCCCCGCTGGGGACGCTGATCGCTGAACGAGGCTAAAACGAGCCGTAGATCGACGCGGTGCCGCCGAAGGGCGTGATGACCGGAGCGAACGACGCGCGCGGTGCTTCTTTCTTGGACGAGCCTCCAACGATAACGAGGACGACTCCCGTGACGACGAGCGCGCCGCCTGCGATGAACGCGATCGTCGAGATGGGGGAGGTGACTTTGCCGGAGGACGCGGCGTCGAGACCCTTGGAGTCGCACGCGTTGCTCGCGTCGCAGTGATCCTTGACCGTGCTCGCGTATCCCATCGTGAGGATGCCAGTGACCGCACCCAGACCGACGCCCAACACACCGACGCCGCCGACGACGAACCCGATCGTGCGCAGCGGGGTGCCCCTCCCGCTCGGCGTGATGGACTTGGAGATCGCGCGATCGGTGGGTGTTGTGTCGGCCGCTTGCTCTGCGCCCGTGTCCCCGACCTGTAGTGCGTATTCGAGCGCTTCACCGTCTTTGAGGCTCAGGTTCACTTTGCGATCTTCGTGTCCGCGCGCGGTCACCACGAGAGCGACGTCGCCAGGATCGGTGGGGAACGGCGCGCCGAATTCAGAGTCCTTCATGGGGACGCCGTTGCGCGTGACGATGACGTCTTTGGGTGCGTTGGAGGCGAGCTTCAGAGTGAGGTGCGCGATGCGTCGTTCGAGCTCCGCCACGCGACCGATCGAGTATGGGCGGCGCTTGTCGCCCTTGGGGAACCCAGCGGCCGCGACCTGAAAGTGCTCTTTGGCGCTCACGAGGCGGCCTACTTGCGCCTCGCATTCGGCGAGGTTGAAGAGCGTGCCGGGCGCGGGATCTAGCTTCAAGCTCTCTTCGAATTTTGGGAGCGCGTCCTTGAAGTTCTGGACCTTCATCAGCTCGCGCGCCTCGCCGAACAGTTGATCGGCACGTGAGGCGGACTGAGCGATCGCAGAGCCACCGAGCGCCATCAGCGCCGCGAACGCGAGGCAAGCAAAGCGTCGCGACACTAGAACCTCTGATCGAACATGCTGGGTTGCGTGCTCGCCGACGCTCTCGGCGCGGTCGCACGAAAGGTGGTGGTCGGTGCAGCGGCTGTCGACTTGGCGCTTGGCACCGCGGACGACGTCGTGGGAGTGATGGGTGTCGGCGTGATCGGCACCGCAGGTGATTGCACCGTAGGCACCACGATGGGAGCGATGATGGGGGCCGTCACCACCGGCGTGGTCGCGGCAGGGCGCTGTGTTCCGCTCGTCGGTCGCGAGTGTACGAGCATCGCGCCGAGACCTACAGCCATCACGATCGTGAACGCGGCCGCGGCGACTGCGATCACTTTGCCGACGCTCGCCGTCCGCTGCGTGGGTGCCGCGCTGACCATCGGGTCGTGCACGAACGGCCTCGAAGTCGTGAGGTGCTCGGGCACCGGCGTCGGCGTGGCGAGCGTCGCGAGCTCGGGCGGCGGTTGATCCGGTCGGATCACGGGCGCAGTGTCGACGCCGACCACCGGCGACACCATCGACGGCACGAACTCGCTGTGGAACGCGTCGCTCGCCACGCGCAGGGCCGCTTGCATCGAGCGCGCGTCTGGCCACCGATGCTCGATGTCGAACGCGAGCGCGCGATCGATCACTTGCGCGACGACGGATGGCACGTTGGGCATGACGCTCGCGAGCGGCGGCATTGGTTGGGTCATCGCGAGCAGGAGCTCCTCGTTGACGGTCTCTGCCCGGCGCGGTCGTTGACCTGTCAAGAGTGCGAACAGCGTCGCTCCGACGGCCCACAGGTCCGTGCGCGCGTCGACCAGGTTCCACCGGCCGCGCGCCTGCTCGGGAGGCATGAACGCCGGCGTGCCGATCGCCGCGCCCGTCTGCGTCGCTGTCGCGTCGTTGCCTTGCAGCTCTGCGAGGCGTGCGATGCCGAAATCCAGGACCTTCACCTGACCATCGCGCGTGAGGAAGATGTTCGCGGGCTTGATGTCGCGGTGAACGACGCCCTTCGCGTGTGCGGACGCGAGCACGTCGAGCATCTGATCACCGACGCGCATGACCTCTCGCGCGCTGAGTCGCTCGCCGTCGCGCCGCGTGTAGCGATCGAGCGACAAGCCGTCGAGCAGCTCCATCACCAAGAACACTGCGCCGTCGTCGCATCGGTCGTCGTCCAACACGCTGACCGCGCCGGCGTGACCGATCTTGTTGGCGACATAGCCTTCACGCAGGAACCGCGCGGTCAGATCCGCGTTGTTCGTGAGCTCAGCGTGCAACATCTTGATCGCAGCGCGCTTACCGTTGCGGTGCGTCGCCGAGTAGACCGCAGCGGTGCCGCCCACGCCGAGCAACCCTTCGAGCGCCCACTTCTCTTTGACGACCGTGCCCACGCGTTCCCGCGCGCGATCTTGCAGAGTCTTGAGGGCACTCATAGACCGTACGATGTTAGCAGAGTCGCGCCGATTCACACCAGTAGTGGGGGGTCAACCCATGAATCGGGTGATCTCGTCGGCGAGCTCCGGACCGGCGTCTTCTTGGATGAAATGACCCGCGCCGCGGATCGTACGGTGGTCTTGCCCCATCGTGCCTGGGATGAGCGCGTGCAGCAGCTTGTCCGCGCCTGCGGTGATGGGATCTTTGTCGCTGAAGAGCGTGAGCCACGGTTTGTCCCACCGGCCGAGCACCTCCCACGCGCTGCGATTGGCGGCGCTCGCGGGATCATCGGGGCGTGACGGGACCAACAACGGAAACTGTCGCGCGCCTTCTTTGTAGCGCTCCTCAGGGAACGGCGCCTCGTACGCGCGCAGCGCTCCTTCGTCGATGGGTCGCGCGCAGCCCTTCGCGATGATCTGCGCGATGGGTAACGCGGGCACTGTCTGCGAGAACTTCTGCCATTCGAAGAACGCGTCAGGGAGCTTCGTGTCGCCTGTAGGCAAGAACGTGTTCGACGCGACCACGCGCGCGAAGCGCTCTCCGAGCTCCGCGACCAAGCGCAGTCCGATGAGCCCGCCCCAGTCTTGGCAGAAGAGCGTGATCTCCTGTAAATCAAGCCCCTCGAGCACGTTGGCCATCCAGTCCACGTGTCTCTGATAGGTGTAATCCGCGCGCGCATCGAGCTTGTCCGAGCGGCCGAAGCCGATCAGATCGGGAGCGATCACGCGCATCCCAGAGGCGGCGAGGGGAGCGATCATCTTTCGATACAGGTAGCTCCACGTCGGCTCACCATGCATCAAGAGCACGACGCGTCCGTCGCGCGGTCCCTCGTCGACGTAGTGCACGCGCAGCCCGTCTTTGGTGGAGGCGTAGTGAGGCTCGAAGCTCCACTCGAAGAGATCGACGAAGCGCTCGTCCGGTGTGCGCAGCACGGCCATGCGCGGATGCTATCGCTTAACACTGCTGCCGCAGGTCGCGATTTTGGGTCTATTCGGCGGCCATCCGTCCTCACGTACCGCAGTACGTTCCGGGCGGATGTCCGCCGAATAGACCCAAACTCGCTTACTGCGACAGCAGTGTTGGCGTCGTTTCATGCGCGACGAGCTGCGACAGTACTCGTTTTTGCGTGCGCGACGGAGGTGCTGCAGTCGTGTTAGTTAGGGGAGTTCTCGCGTCATCTCGATCATCGTCCGACGAAACCCCATGGCGTCGAAGAATCGTTGCGCGCTCTCGTTCTTCGCGGCGGTCGTGAGCACCACGCGCGGCGCGCCGAGCTCGCCGAGTCCATCGATGACGGCAGCGCAGAGCGCGCGTGCGATCCCATGCTTGCGCGCGTGTTCGAGGACGAAGACGTCGTGAAGCGCGCCGCACTCGTCTCGCAGCTGCACCCAGTCGCGATCCTCCAACGCTCCATACGCGTAGCCCACGACCTCGCCAACCATCTCCGCGACCACGACCACCGCCTCCGCGTCTTCGGCTTGTTTGCCGAGCCAGCCTCCGTAGCCCTCTTCGATGGGTTCGCGGATCATAAAGCGCTCGGGATCCCACGCGTGGTGCATGCGCACGAGCATCGCGGCCAATTTCCCGAGCGCGGGCACGTCGGCGCGAGTCGCGCGACGGATAACGAATGCGTTCACCACTCTCCTTGATTGGGCATCGACGCCCACGGCTCGGCCTTTGGGAGCGCATCGCCTCGTTGCAAGAGCTCCACCGATTGACCGTCCGGTGATTTGACGAAAGCCATCCGACCCTCACGCGGCGGCCGCAAAATGGCCACTCCCGCGGCTTGCAGGCGCGCGCACTTCTCGTAAATGTCGTCCACCTCGTACGCGAGGTGACCAAAGAAGCGACCGATCGGGTACGTGCTCTTCTCGTCCCAGTTGTAGGTGAGCTCCACCTCTGCGTGATCGCTCGCGTCATCCGTGCCGAGGAACACGAGCGTGAATCGACCTTGCTCGCTCTCTCTGCGTCGCCTCTCTATGAGCCCGAGTGCCGCGAAAAATTTCAGTGACGCGTCGAGATCGCGCACGCGAAGCATGGTGTGGAGGTAGCGCATACGACGGAGCGTAGATCGGTACCGTCCTCAGCTCTAGTGAGTCAGGGTAGCGCTCAACTAACCCTACTGTTTTGTTGACCTGAAGACGTCCAGACGTCCAGTTGGACACCCCACCTCCGTCCAGTTGAGGAGCTTCTTAGCTTCCTATCTATGGGGTATTTGGAGCTTGTTAGCTTGGTTTCCAAGGCCAAAGCAGGCCGTGCGCCCCCTCCGCCTCCCACCAGGTGGTCTTGGCGCGTGCAGTGCATTCCGCTGCCTCATGCACCCAATCTCCTTCATGTTGAAGCGCTGCTT
>JANYHY010000545.1 GCA_025362165.1 Myxococcales bacterium
CGCTCGCGTGAGACGCACGAGCGCTACGGCGATCAAGACAACCGCGCAGACACGCTCATCGTGAGCGCTGCAGATAGGCCTTGGCGCGAGGGAGATCGCCGATCTTCGCGTACGCGTTGCCGATGTTCGTCAACGTGTTCGCCAGCTGAAATCGGCCGCCAATCGAGAGATCGATCTGGATGGCGTCGATGAGCAGCGCGATCGCGTCCTCGTAGCGTCCTTGGACGAAGAGCGCGAAGCCGAGAGAGTTCTTGGTGCGCGCCTCTTGGCGACGCGCGCCTGACTTGCGAAACACCGCAATCGCCTCGATGTGCGAGTCCATCGCCTCGCGTACGCGACCCACGCGACGCAGAAGCACGCCGCGCGAGCGCAATACGTCAGCGCGCGTGCGGGGCGGCACGTTCGGGTTCACGTTCGGATTCGAAGACGCGAGCGCTCGATCACACGCAGCGAGCGCGCCTTGGACGTCGCCGAGCTCGCGCAACAGCTCGCTCGCGAGGGCTTCGGCTTCGATCTCGAGCGTCGCGACCTGAGAGGCGTGCGCGAGCTCCGCCGCCTGGCGCGCCACAGGCAAGCCCTTCGATAGGTGACCCTCGTCCAGGTGGAAGCGAGCCGTGCGCAAGAGCGCGAGACAAGCCGCGCGCGTCGTCCCCGCGTGCTTGGCGGCGCGCTTGAGCGCCATGAGGTGCGCCATGCGATCGCGGCGCCGTCCGAGGATGCGATACATGTTCTCGAGCGCCTCGTGCAGCGCGATCTGGCGGCCGTCGTCTGGCGGGAGCAGCGTCGCGGCTCGCTTCAAATAGCGGATCGCGAGCTGCGTCTGGTTGCTCGCTCGCGCCGCGTGCCCAGCCTCCGCGTAGAAGTCGGCTGCGCGTTCGCCCTCGTCTCCGCGCGCGAAGTGTCTCGCGACGATCGCTGCGGAGAGGCCGCGCGCGAGCGAGCCCCGTGAGAGGTGCTCACCCAGCGCGCGATGCATTTGGATTCGGTCGCGCGTCTCGAGCGCGCGATACGCGACGTCACGCGTGAGCGGGTGCCTGAAATCGATCGACTCGCCTTTGCGATCACAGAGCCCGCGCGCGCACAGCCGGACGATGGCGTCTTGTAGCGACTGCGGAGCGAGCTGCGAGATGTCGCTCATCAAGAGCGGCCCTCCAGCGACCGCGAGCCAATCGACGATGTCGTGCTCTGCGCGCGGTAGCTCACGCAGGCGATCGTCGAGGAGCTGCTCGAGCGTGGAGGGGAGGCTGGAGAGCCCCTCCTTCTTCGCGTGCACGAGCGTGGCTTGACGCCCATCTCCCTCGCCTACTTCGCGGATCTCGAGCGTGCCGCGCTCGAGGAGCGCATCCACCATCTCGAGCAGGAAGAACGGGTTGCCGGCGACACGTGGCATGAGATCGGCGCAGACCTCGCGCACGCCCTCGTGCGCTCCGAGCCTGTTCTCGACGAGGCGAACCTGCTCGTCGGACGAGAGCCCCGCGAGCTCGATCTGGACGATGCCCTCGAGGAGAGCGGCGACGCGATCGTCCGGGCGCGTGACGAAGACCACGAGCAGAGGGAGAGGATCGTCGCGCTTGATGAGCTCTGCCAACAGCTCGAGGCTGGACTTGTCCGCCCACTGCAGGCTCTCCACGATCACGACGACAGGCTGCTGAAGGGCGATCGCTCCAAGCAGGCTACGGACGCCTCCGATCAGCGCCTTGCGTCGCATGCCGGCGTCTTGATCGTCGCCGCCGCCGACCAGACGATTCGTCGCGAGCTCGGCCAAGCGCGCGACGACTGGGCTGCTCGTCGCGTCGCCTTGTGCGGCGCCGCCGCCCGCGCGCGCGATGAGCTGCGCGACCTCGTCGAAGGGCTCGTCACCGGTCGTCCCGATCGCGTCGCGCACGAGATCTGCGACAGCGCTGTGTGGGACCTCCATGCGAACGGGCGAGCACTCCGCGCGAATGATCCTCGCGTTGGGAGGCAGCTCTGCGAGGAACGCATTGCAGAGCGCGCTCTTGCCGATCCCGAGCTCGCCGACCACCGCGCGATACACGACTCCGGAGCTTCCGCTCGCTGCCTCGTGGTAAGCGGCGGCGAGATCGGCGCGCTCGACGTCGCGGCCGACGAGATCGCTCGGCGCGGTCTGCGCGGTCGCGAGCCGCTCTTCGCGCGATAGGCTGCGCTCGAGCGAGTACATGCGCATCGCGCCGGGTACATTGTCGACGCCCTCGGGTTGCCCGAGCTCGAGTGTTGGCGCGTCGCCCCAACGGAACTCCTTGCGGACGAGCCGGTACGCACCGCCGCCTACCCACGTGCGATCCCTCGGCGTCGCTTTGCCCAACACGTCGGCGAGGTAGCTCGCGGGGTCGTGCAACCGGTAGCGCACGAGGTTGCCCTGCAGATCGCGCGTTCCCGAGGCGATACCGCGCACGATGCCGATCGAGGCCTGTAAAGGCACCAGGAGATCTTCGCTCGCGCCCGCGATGACCTCGTGAGAGTCGAGCGCGAGCCACGCGGCGTCTGCGGCGGCGCGCGTCGGATTGCTCGTCACGCCAGTCACCGCGCGAGCGTCGTCGTCGCCGGACCAGATCCACACGCGCGCGTTTCTTTTGTAGGCGATGTCACCCAACACGGTGCGTAGTCGATCGAGCGTGCGCGTCGCGAGCGCGGCGTCTATCGCGCGCAGCTCTTCGAGCCCATGGAGACGAAGCGTCACGACCGCGACGTGACGAACCTCGCGCGCGCCCGTGGGTCGTCGCGAGACAGGTGCGTCCTCCTGCCCCTCGTCCGGCGCCCGCGCGACGCTCGCCGGCTGATCGACCTCGCTGCTTCCACGAGCGTGCGGCGCTGCGGCTTGAGTTCGGTGCACTGGCTTGGGCTCTGGTGACGCGACGGGGGCGGGCTCGCGAGCCGCTTCTCGTACGACGAGCTGCGTGATCGTCGCCTCGAGCGTGGACGCATCGACGAGCTCTTGCCGCGCCAACAGCGCCCGACCGATCGCGCTCGACAACTCCCGGCAGTTCGCGAAGCGGTCGTTGCGCTGAGGAGCGAGCGCCTTGATGATGAGCGCCTCGAGCTCGGGCGGGACGTCTCGCGTGTACGTGCTCGGCGGCTCCGTGTAGCCGGATCGCACAATATCGAGCAGCGCCTCTCCGCCAAGACCGCCGTGCAGTGGGCGCCCCGCGATGATCTCCCAAAAGATCACGCCGAGCGCGTAGACGTCGCTCCGGCGATCGACCTTCTCACCGCGCGCTTGCTCGGGAGACATGTACCCGTACTTGCCTTTGATGACACCAGCCTCTTCGACGAACATCTTCGCAGACGCGATCCCGAAGTCGGCGATCTTCACCGAACCTTCGTACGAGAGCAGCACGTTCTGCGGAGACACATCGCGGTGGACGATCTCCAGCGGCGAGCCCGCCTCGTCCTTCTTCTCGTGCGCGTAGTGCAAACCCTTCGCGGCCTCCGCGATCACCCAAGCGCCGAGCCACGCGGGGATGCGCGTGCCCTTCGCCTTTGCGCTCGACATCAGCATGCCGAGATCAGGTCCCTCGACGTACTCCATCGCGAGGAGCTGACCTTCGTCACCGCCGTCGTGGAACTCGAAGACCTGAACGACGTTCGGGTGATTGAGGCGTGTGGCGAGCTGCGCTTCTTCCACGAACATCGTGCGGAAGCGTGACGACGCACCGTGCGTCGGGAGGATTCGCTTGACGACGAGCAGCTTGTACGTGCCCTCAGCGCCGCGCTTCTTGGCGAGGAAGACCTCCGCCATGCCGCCGGCGCCCAGCCGCCTCACGACCTCGTAGTGAGCGAGTTGCCCTGGCACGAGGCTGATGCCCGGAACCTCGCCTGGAGCGTTGCCCAGAACGTTAACAGTGGCATTCGGCGGGGGTTTTGCCATGTTCGTGATTGCGTTCGGCCTTCGCGGGGAGCCAGGCGAATCATAGACCCGCGACCCAAGGAGTGTCACGGCGACGTCGCCATAGCTCGAAAGCGACCGCTCGCCCTACGAGGTGATTTAGCCTTTGCGCGTTCGAATTCTTGTAGTCTGAGAAGTAGCACCAAGGATGGAAGCTCGTTCCCCCACTTCGCGCGGCACACTGCTGCATCGGCCGCTCGCGCACCTGTTGGTTTATGCGCACCTCCACGAGATGAGCGGCTCGTTCGTGCTTGCTTCCGTGTCGTCCGGAGCGGAGGCGACGATCGTGATCGCCGCAGGTCGTCCGACGAAGCTGAAGTCGACTCACGAGGCGACCTATCTCGGCAGGGTGCTGCTCGAGATGAGCGCAATCTCGCAGACCGAGCACGACGCGTCACTGCGTGAGCTCGCCAAGGGCGGGCGTCTGCACGGACAAATCTTGATCGACCGCGGTGTGCTCACGCCCGCGTTGCTTCGCGAAGGGCTCGCGTCGCAGCTCACGCGCAAGCTCGATACGCTGTTTCGACTGCCAGAGGACGCGACGTTCGAATACTACGCGGACGTCGACTTGCTGGAGAGCTATGGCGGCGCCGAGAAGGTGCACATCGACCCGCTCGCACGCGTCTGGGTGGGCCTGCGTGAGCAGCCACCGTGGGCGCACGTCGACCCCGCGCTCGTGAAGCTGCGCGAGGGCAAGCTGCGCATCGCGCGCAACGCGCAGCTCGATAGGCTCGCGCTGCGCTCCGAGGATCGTCGGCTCGTCGATCTGCTGCGAATCAAGCCGATGCACATCGACGAGATCATCGCGAACGCAGAGTCTCTCGGAGAAAAAGGCGCTCGCTTGCTCTGCTACTTTTTGGCAATCACCAAACAGGTCGACCTCGTCGCCGACTTGCCCGTGCTCTCGGCGGACGACGACGAGGAGCCGTCTTGGGTGGGCCCGCGCAGCATGATGACTGCCACGCCTTCGAGCTCTGGCGTTCAAGAGGCCGCGCCGCCGCCCTCGTCGTCGAAAGGAAACATCCCGAAGTCAGAGCCTTCATCGCCGCGCGTGGTGGGGCGCATCGCGCTCAACAAAGGGCGGACG
>JANYHY010000546.1 GCA_025362165.1 Myxococcales bacterium
GCGCACTGCATCAACAGTCGCGAGCTGCGTTCGTGCCAGCACTGCGACGAGTGCCAGCGGTGCTCGGACAGCGCCTATCTCACGCGCAGCGTGGCGTGTGCAAACTGCACCTATTGCTTTGGGTGCGTGGGTCTGTCGCGCAAAGACTTCCACATCCTCAACGAGCCGTACGATCGACAGACCTATTTCGCGACAGTGGCGAAGCTGTCGCGCGAGCTTGGCGTGCGCTGAGATGCGCGCAGTCGTCCAGCGCGTTCGGTCGGCGAAGGTGGTCGTGGATGGCGCGATCACAGGCGAGATCGCGCGTGGACTCTTGGTCTACTTGGGGATCGGCAAAGGCGACACCGAGGCCGATCGCAGCTGGCTCCTCGACAAGATCGTGGGCCTGCGGATCTTCGAGAACGACGCCGGAAAAATGGACAAGAGCGTGATCGACGTGAGCGGGGCGTTGCTCGTCGTGAGCCAGTTCACGCTCTATGGAGACGTCACGCGGGGTCGCCGTCCGAGCTTCGACGGAGCGATGATGCCAGCGGAGGCGAACGCGATGTACCTCTCGTTCTTGAGCGCAGCGCGCGCCGTGTTGCCCGTGCAGTGCGGACGCTTCGGCGCAGACATGATGGTGTCCTCGGAGAACGACGGACCTGTCACAATGGTGCTCGACTCCAAGTCATGACACAAGACGACCCGATCCTGCTCGCGATGTGGAACACGACGCTCGATGCGTGGGACGACGACAAGCGCCACGCCGCGCTCTTGGAGTACGCGCTTCGGAGCAAGAAGTTGCCCGATCTGGCCGCTCGTTACCGCGCGCTCGCAGACGACACGGACAAGGGCCCGCTCGCGAAGAAGCGACTCGACGCGCTCGTGATCGCCGCGACCCAGCTGATGATGAACATGAAGACGCCGAAGCCGACGCGGAACCCTCCGTGGCTCACGGCGACAGCGCTGCTGATCATGGTGATCGCGATCGGCTCGGTCGTCTACGCGATGCTCAAGCGTTGAGGCGACTCTTCGGCTTGGCTCCGCCCAACATTCCGAACACCAGCAGCGTGCCAAGGAACGCGCCTGCTCCGAACGCGAGACCCTGAAGCTCGACCGTGCTCATGAAATGCCCCGCCGACGTTCCGTGGAGGTGAACACCCACCGCGGCGGCGATCGATCCGACCAAGAGCGCGCTCAGGACCGTGCGCATCCGGTACACGAGCATTGATGGAACGACCAACAGCGCGGCGACCACAGAGGGAAAGACCAGCGCCACATGGTGACCGAACAACGGCAGAGCACCGCTCGAGTCGTGCAGCACCTTCGCGCCTTCGCTCGCGAGGTAGCCCGCGCCGAACGCCGCGACCGAGAATGCGATCATGTAACCGAACGCCCACGCGCCGCGGCCGAGCGTGAAGCTGGAGGGCTTCGTTGACTTATCAATAGCCTTGCGTGGCGCAGGCTTTTTCTCGGGCTCCGGTGCGCCCTCCGGCACGACTGCAGAGGTCGATGCAGGCGCGGCCTCTACATTCACTACGACAGGCGGAGGCGTTCGTGACGGGACCACGGACTCGCGCTCCTCGCGGAGCTTGAGCGAGAAGCCGCGCGCCTTGATCTTTCGAAGCAGCGCGTCGCGCTCCTCGGGAGACGTCTCGGCGTCGTCGATGAGCGGCTTGGCGAACCGCACCACGCCGAGGGCCGCCATGCGTCTGTCGAAGTCTTCGGCGGTGTCGTCGAGACCGGCTGCGCGTGCGGCGCTGCGCACCCAGACGTCGGCCTTGCCTTGGTCTGCCTTGTAGTGGATGCCGAGCTCGTACAAGTTCGCGAGGTAGACGCGCGCGTCCACGAGCCCTCCGTCTGCGGCGGCGCGCAAGTGAGTCGCTGCCTCCTTGTTGTCGGCGGGTACCACGCCGCCTGTGAACAGGAACAACGCGAGCGCGTAGTGGGACTCGGGATCGCCGAGCTTCGCCGCGGCTTCGTAGCAGTCGAAGCACGCCTTCAGATCCTTGGCGACGCCTCGCGTGCCGGAGCGATGCGCCTTGGCGATCTCGCGCAACGCCGCGGCGTCTCCGCGCGACTCGGCCTCCGCGCGTGACAACAGCGGCTCGTCGCTCTCAGGGCCCTCGTCCTCGTCGAGCGCATCTTTGGCGGGCTCGGGCATCTCAGGATTGTGCGGCGCTCTCGACGCCGCGCAACACGGCGAGCATGCGTTGCCCGCGCACGTCCTCTGCGGTCACGCGCAGACCCTGCCCACGGTTCTTGAGATAGAACTCGGCGAGACCCTCGCGCCACGTGGAGAAGGTGCGCCTCCCAGCGAAGATGATCTCGACGCCCTTCATGGGCGAGCCTTCTTCTGCTTCGAAGTCCATGTCCGTCCAGTCGACGAGATCTCCCGGGCCGCCTTTGGCGCCGCCAGCGCTCTCCGAGTAGGAGAGTCGAATCGGAGCCTTCGGGGTCGCGCGCGCGGGAGACTTGCCGACGTTCACGAGCCCGTCGCTGAGCTTGACCAGCAGCACCCGCGAGATCAGCGCGCAGTCGACGTTCGACCGAGAAAAGTAGGGGTAAATCGCTTGACCTATCACCGGTAACAGCTGGCGCGATGTCGTCACTTCGCGGATGAGTTGATCCACGAGCGCCTGCGGGAGGTTCACGTCGCTGCCACGCACGCTCGCGCTCGCCTCGCGCTCCCACCACTTGAGCACGTGGACGATCACCTTCTTCACCTTGTCGCTCGTCTTGATCGACATCGGCGCCACGGTGCTCCACGAGCGGCGCACTTCGTCTTCGAGCTTGTCCTCGTCGGCGGCGAAGAGGCGCACGAGCTCTCCGAACACCGCGCCCGTGCAGCGACGCTCCATCTCGAGCTGCACCGCGGTGCCGAGCGCTTGCGCGGCTTCGGTGACGCGCGCGCGCTCCTCGGCCTCGTCCGCGCTCG
>JANYHY010000569.1 GCA_025362165.1 Myxococcales bacterium
GCGCACTCGCACCCGCCGAGATCGGGCGGGGACGCGTCGCAGTTCGAATAGCCCATCTTGCACACGTACTGGCAGCTCGTGCCGGTGCAAGACGCGTCGGTCACGTTGGCGGTGCCGCATTTGGAGCCGCACATCGAGCAGTTGTCGATCGTGTTGGTCGGACCGCAGCCCGCGTCGCCTGTGTCAGAGCCGTCTGCGCCAGCGTCGAGCGTGTTGCTGTCCATCTGGCTCGTGTCGAGGAGGGTAGAGTCCACGACGGTGGTGTCGCTCCGTGAGTCGGCGCTTTGGTCGGCGACCGTGGCGTCCTCGATCGACGCGTCGTCTGTGCCCTTCGCGAACTGATCCAGCCCCGTGATCGCGGCGCAACCCGACGCGAAGACCGCGGTCGTGACCGCGACCCCCCGTACTAATTGGAGCAAGCTCCGCGCGCGTCGGGTGGGAAACTGCATTACGCCTTTACAAAAGTATCATCAGCTTTGCTTACGGTCCATCGGCGGCGGCCGGATCGCGCACGGGGAGGTTCGTTCGGGAGACCCAGCGCGAAGCGGCCGCGAAGACGAGGACCGCGCAAACGCCGAGCGCGGCCTCCGTCAGCAGCATGTTGGCGACGCCGCTGCGATCTGCGATTCGCCCAAGAAGTAGCCCCATCCACCAGCTGGGAAAGTTCGCAAGGGACGCCAGGACGTTGTATTTCGTGGCTGCCGCGCTCGCGCCCACGCCGATCGCGTTGAGGACGAACGCTGTGAAAGGCGGATACGTCGCGCCCACCGAGAACGCGTAGATCAGGTTGAAGACGACATACATCGGCACGGTCTTCGGACCAAACGCCATGATGACCGCGACGACACCTGCGCCCATGCCGGCGATCAAGTACGCGGCGCGCGGAGTGAAGCGCTTGGCCACCCAACCACCGACGAAGCAGCCGATGGTCACCACGATGCCTGCGAAGAGTCCTTGGACCAGCTCCACCTCCGTGTCGCTCGCGCCCCAATGCGCCGCCACCTTCGACTGCGTCATCACTCCTTGCGCCGCGCCCGTGCCGATCGGCAGCAGGCATAGGATCGCGGAGAGCAGACCCCCCTTGGTCTTGACCATCGACATGAGCGCCGAGCCGACAGCCTTGATGGCGGCGACGGGTCGCAAAGTGCGCGCGTGCGGCTCGACGAGGGGGACGAACTGCAGCGCAGCGCAGCACCCGACGAAGATGCCGCCGATGATCACGCCGGACATCCACGGCGCCGGCAACTTCTTGATCAGGTAGAGCGCCAGACCGCCGCCGAGCGCTGATCCGCCTAGATTTCCAGCCTGAAACCACGCGCTGGTTCGACCCGCTTCTTCGTCCGTGGTCACGCTCGCGATCATCGCCTCGACCGACATCCCGACGATCGAGTTGATGAAGCTCGCGGCGATGACGATCCCGATCAGGATCGGCAGTGTGCTCGGAGACATGGGAGTGGCCGCCATCCCAAGCACGCCGAGCGCGGACCCTGATGTCGCGAGCAGGTACCAGCGCTTGGGCGTGAGCGTCACGTCGACGGCGGGCGCCCAAATCCATTTGAGCCACGACATGAGGAACTGCGCGCCGTTGAACAACGAGCCCTCGGTGATCGACAGTCCGTGCTCTGTCGCCAAGAAGGTGAGCGCGATGCCCACGAAGCCGCCGAGCGCGCCGAATGGCACGTAGAGGATCGTCCAGACGATGGGATGGGGAGACCGACGAGCGATCATCGAACGCGCGACGCTACCTCAGTTCAATCGCACTTGCAGGACATGGACGTATGATGGCTAGCGCGGGTACGCTCTCTCCATGGCAAGAGCTGTTGGGGCCTGGTTCGTCGCGCTGATCTTGATGTCGTGCAAGGACTCGACCTCCCCGACTGCCGTCGCGCCGATCGCGGATGCCGCGCCGATCAAGGACGCCGCAGCGTACGCGTTGACCCTCGATCCGGACATCAAGTCGATGCTCGCTGCTCCAGACGGTGCGCGCATCGCGACGAACATCAAGGCGCTGGTCGGCTTCGGCACGCGCAACTCCTGCT
>JANYHY010000591.1 GCA_025362165.1 Myxococcales bacterium
GCTGCTCGACGCGCTCGAGGCCCGCGGCAAGACGATCGATCCTCAAGCGCTGACCGCGTGCCGCACCGTCGCGGACGTAGAGTCACTCTTCGGGACGTCGCACGTGGAGAAGCCCAAGGAGCGCCGCACCGCGACCATCGAAGGCCGCGAGCCGAAGTCGCTCGTGCTCCCGCCGCAAGTCCAAGACGCCGCGAAGAACTTCATCGGATCGCTGCAAGACGTATTTTATGGGCAGTTGATGAAGCCTCGCGTCACTGGGCGCGCCTTCATCCCGCACAACCGCCCGACGATCGTCGTCGCCAATCATACGAGCCACCTCGACATGGGCTTCGTGAGGCACGCGCTCGGACCCTACGGAGAGGACATCGTCTCTCTCGCTGCACAGGACTACTTCTTCGACCAAGGCATCAAGCGCGCGTTCTTCGAGAACTTCACCAACCTCCGCGCGATCGATCGCAAAGGCGGCGTGCGACAGAGCCTTCGCCAAGCGAGCGACGTCATCTCGCGCGGCAAGACCGTGCTCATCTTCCCCGAAGGCACACGCACGCCGACAGGAGAGATCCAGGAGTTCAAGCCGATCGTCGGGCACCTCGCGCTCACGCACGGCGTGGACATCCTGCCGATCTGCTTGAGCGGCACGTACGAGGCAATGCCCAAGGGCTCCCCGATCCCGCTCAAGCGAGAGATCACCGCGCGCATCGGCCTGCCGCTCGCGATCGATGATCTACGAAGGCTCACCGAGGGCAAGACGCTCGCCGACGCATCGCGCGAAGTGGCTCGTTTGGCGCGGCTTGCGGTGCTCGCGCTGCGCGATGGAGGTCTGCTCGATCTCCGCACGATCAAGTCCGGAGAAGACGCCGCGCCGAAGAAGGAGCACCCGCTCGTTACTCTTTTCCAAGAGCTCGAGGGCAAGTTCAAGCCGGGCTCGGTCGATCGCGCGGTGAGCTTTTACTTCACGCTCGGGTCGGACGAGCTCTCCAAGTGGACACTCAAGATTGATCCGCGGACGTGCGAAGTGAAGCTCGGCAAACCCGAGGGCGGCACCGCGGACTGCGTGCTCAAGACCACCACAGAGATCTTCACGCGCATCGTTCGCGAAGCGTACACGCCAGGAGTCGCCGAGTTCATGAGCGGCGCAGTGAAGAGCAACGACATCGAGCTACTGCAGACGTTCCAGAAGGCGTTTCAACTGAGCTGAGAGCCCCAATGCTGGTGGATCGTGGACGCGCCTGTTCAGGGACGGCAAAGTCCACAGTCGCCATCAATCAGCTTGTTCTATGAAGATCGGCGACTGGCACGACGACTGCTTATGAGTGGTCATGAACTCCAAACTCGCTCTGATTGTCCCGCTGCTCGTCGCGTGCTCGGGAGCGGGTGACGACACTGCGATCAGCACCGACGAAGAGCTCTCGATCAAGAAGATCGACGCCATCACGACGATCTCTTACGCGCCGAACTCGTTCGTGATTGGCAACGCGTATCCGGGGTGGACGGACGCAGCGCAGGGCGACGCGCAATTTTCTCACGGGCCCGGTAACCCGAACGGAACTTGGTATCGCTGGGGTTACCTGTTCGGAGAGAATTTCGATCACTGCGCGTGGGTGGGAACTGGAGCGACGACTGGCGGGACCTATGTGCCGGGCAAGCGATGTGGGAACCCGCAAGAGATCAACACGCCGTACTTCCTCGCGACCTACACGAACGGCGAGCACAACCAGCTCGCGGGCGACGGGTCGGAGACTCGAATGCACTACTCAGGCAGTGGTTGCGTCGACAAGAACGGATACGGAAACGTAGAGCCTTGGCGCGTTCCTGCGACGCCCGCGAACGTGGTCGGACAGATCCCCGACGGAAAAGTGCTGAAGTGGCGCTACGTGAGCAAGGACGGGCATTGGGTGCTCATCCGCGATCCGGCGCCTCCGACGCATCAACCGAATTGGTACTTCGTGCACCGCGGCTGCGTGAGCGTGGCGAACCTCTACTAAGGGAGATTGTATCTCGCGTGGAGATACCCTTCGATGCCCGAGAGGTCGTCGGCGGCGATCGGACCTCTCACGGCGATGACCTCCGCGATGTCTCCGTCGAGCCGTTGTGCGCCGGCGTTCTGGATGCCACCCAGTCGTCCACCTGCACCGACGTCCGTCACGACTACCGTCTGCATGGCGACTACGGTTCCATCGATACGCACTGACAATGTGGTACCGGAGCGTTGCATCGCGAAAGTGTGTGCTGCGTTGTTGTTGTATCCAACGCCCGCGCTGATCGCGGTGGGCTGGCCCGCGATATATCCCAAGATGCCGGTGCTTGCGGCGGACCCTGAGTCGAGCGGTGGAACATTGGCATATAGACCGATACCGACTGTGTTGGTTTGGTCGATGGGTGTCCCATAGATGTTCACATACAGAGCGCCGTATCCCGCAGTGCTACTGGACGGATCGTTGTCATAACGCGCGACGACCTCGATCAAATAGTCGCCAGTTCCCCAGCGCAGAGTGCCGCTGTCTGGGTTCATCAACAAATCATTGCCGCTGGCGGTGGAGAGCTGCGACGAGAAATGCACGCAGGGCAACCCATTGATCGCGACCGGCACGAGAGTCGGTTGGAGGCCCGTTCCTGTGCCGGCGCCGCTGTCCGAGCGTGACTCGAACGCGTCGTTCTTGTTGCCGGACTGATCAGCCCAATTGCTGACCACCTGCCTGCTGTCGGCGTTGACGCCCTTGTCCGCTCGAAGCCACTGGGAAAGACCCTGAACTTTGCCGACATCGAAGGCTACGCCGCCCTCCCCACCATCCGGTGGTCCAGCCTCGACGCCGATGGATCCGCCATCGAGAGGCGGACCCAAGACGACTCCAGAGCTGCCCGCGCAAGCCAAGATGAGCGCACACACCAGAGATCGTCGCATCGCCACTATGAGCCCAATGGTAGGTGATTCGGCTCAAGAAAAGTGAGCCGATCGCGCTATCTTGTGGCTCTCACAGATGATGACTCCTGTCGCGCGCGCTCAGCCGGCTGTGGTGCCTGCCCCGGACGCCACGCTCGTGGCGCGAGCGCTGCGCGGAGACGCTGCTGCTTTCTCCAGTCTATATTTGCGGCACGCGCGCTACATCGCCGGAGTCGCGCGCCGTTTGTTGGGGCGCGACTCGGAGGTCGATGACGTCGTGCAAGAGACGTTCATCACGGCGGCAGACAAGCTCGCAACGTTGAGAGACCCGGATCAATTCAGGCCGTGGCTCTCCACCATCGCCGTCCGGAGAGCGCACAAGCTCATGTCACGTCGCGCGTACAGAATGGCCCTCGGAAAAGGGCTCGCCATCATCGGCATTCAACACCAAGAGCCAGAAGTCTCTGGAGACGCGCGCGCGGCGCTAGAGCGACTCACACCCAAATTGCGTATCCCTTGGATCTTGCATCGCGTGGACGAGGCGACTCTCCCCGAGGTTGCAACCATGTGTGAGATATCACTCGCCACTGCCAAGCGTCGCATCGCGGAGGCGGAAGAACGCCTCGAGAGGTGGGCCCATGCAACCCGATGACATTCGCGAAGAGCTCTCCAACGAGAGCGAGGTCCGATGGGACGAGCTGCGCTCGCGGCGTGTGCTCGCGACAGTGGGAGCCGAGCGATCGGCTCGATCCCGGGCGCGTCGACTTCGAACGATCGCTCTCACGATCAGCGTGACCGTTGCTGCTGTGTTTGCGTTCTTTCAACTGCGTACCAAGGAACACTTGCCCGAGGCGCCCATCGCGATCGTGTCTTCGGCTCACTCGCCGTCGCGTCCGTCGATGAAGCTCCCAGATGGATCGCTCGCTGTCTTGAGCGAAGATGCGCATGTCGAGATCGGAGTCGTGCAACCGTCCCAGCTCGTGATCGTTCAGTCGAGCGGTGAGGTTCGTTATGAGGTTACTCATGATCCGAGCCGTGTGTTCATG
>JANYHY010000612.1 GCA_025362165.1 Myxococcales bacterium
AGCCAAGGCTTGAGCGGTTCGGTCGAGCAGATCTCGTGGCGGTGAGGGTGATTCGGAAGCTCGACGCCGAGCAGCTTGGCGACCTCGGGCGACCACGCGCCTGCTGCGTTGACGACGGTGCGCGTTCGAATGCGCTCGGGCTTGTCGGCGGGAGCGTCCACCTTCTTGATCACGACAGCCTCGATGCGGCCGCCGACCGTGTCGAAGCCGGTCACCTCGCTGAACGTGCGAACGACGACGCCGAGCTTGATCGCAGCCTGCGCGAAGCCCCACACGAAGGGCCACGGAAAGACGACGCCGTCGTCTGGGTTGTAGCTCGCCGCGAGGACGCCGTTCACGTCGAGCTCCGGCACCAGCTTCTGCGCCTCTTTCGGCGTCAGCATTCTCGTCGGCAAGCCGCACTCGTTTTGAAGCGCGACGCTCGCCTCCAGCGATCTTCGCCGCGCCTCCTCTCTCACCAAGAACAAGTAGCCGCCTTGGCGAAACCAGACGTTGATCTTCATCTCGGTGGCGAAGTCGCGACACATCCTGATGCTCTCTTGCATCAAGCGGATGTTGGCCTCGCTGGACCATTGCGCGCGCACACCGCCGCCGTTGCGCCCGCTCGCGCCGCCGCACAGATAGGTCTTGTCGATGACGACGACGTTCGCCGTGCCGAGGCGCGCGAGGTGATACGCGATCGACAGGCCCATGATGCCAGCCCCGACGACGACGACCTCCGCGCGCTCCGTCATCAAAAACGCCCAGTGACCGTGCCACCGACGAGCGAAGGACCGAGCAGCGGGGTGAAGCCGACTTCGGTAGGCTCGAGCTTCTTGGGTGCGTCTTGCTTCTGCGGCGTCGATCGCTCGCGCACCGCGGGGCCTGTGAGAGATGGCGAATCGAACGCGAACAGGAGCGCGCCCGTCGTGAAGAGCGCAACGCCGACGCCGTACGCGATGACTGCGCCCTTGGTCCACGTGTCGTGTGTCGACACCGCGGACTGATACGACGCTAGATCTCCGGCAGTGATGTTCTGCGTCCCGCTGCGATCGATGATGCTCTTGGCGGCTCCTTGCCGCTCGAACGAAAGTCCCGTGAACACCGCTCCCGCGAGCACTCCCGCGCCGCCAGCGAGCATGACGCCAATCGCAACCTTGCGCTGCGTGCTCACGGGGAGCGTGACTGAAAGCGTCTGCGATTGACCGCGCGTGAGCTCGACGTCCCGGATGGCGGCGTCGTGTCCGTTCTTGCTGACCGTGACGAGGTGGGTGCCGCTGGGCACCGGGATGGGAGCGGCCAGCGGCAAGGCGCCCACCGGACGGCCATCGACGTCCACACGCGCACCGCTGGCACCACTCACCGTGACGAGCGCCGGTTTCTCTTTGAGAGGGAAGTCTTGCGCGACGATCGATCCCTCGATCGCGCTAACCGTGTGCTTCTCGTCGATGAACCCGTCCGCGGACAGGACAATCGTGTGTAGCCCTTCCTTCACTGGTTTGATCAGGGGCGCCTCCACACCAGGCGCGCCGTCGAGCGAGATGAGCACGTTCGGAGTCCCCGTGGAGTTGATGCTGATGCGCGCGGGCTGCTTGGGCTGAGGTCTTGGAGGTTCGGTAGAGGCGGCCAGACGATCCGCGGCCGGGCCAAGCTCCGCGAGCGCCTGCGACGCGTCGCTCTTGCGTGATCCGTCTGGCGCTTGCGTGAGGTATTCGCGGTACTTGGCCACCGCCGCGCGAAGGTGGTCCGTGGCGGTCGTGTCGTTGTAGTACTGGCGCCGGTGAGCCTGGGCGATCGAAAATACGATCGCGGGTCGAGGTGCTCGCCGCTCGGCCTCTTCGAAGGCTTGGATCGCTGCGAGGAAGTCGCCCTTCTCATACGCCTGTGCGCCCGCGAGAAACAGAGTCTTCGCTTGCTCGACGTCGCTCTGCGCGAGCGCCGTGGAGCTGAAGGACGCGAGCGCCAACGTGACGAGCGCGACGGAGAGCGAGCGCCTCACGGCTTCACCGCGGCTTGACGATAGAGGCTCAACCCTGTTTGCGAAGCCACGACCAAATCCTCCACACCGTCACCGTCGAGATCTGCGGCGCGCACGTCGACGAAGGTGCTCGACGCGACGGACTTGTTGAAAGGGACGGTGCAGTTCACCCTCGACTTGGCGACGCAGCTGCCGGGCTTTCCGAAGTGTCGCGGATCGTTCGGGAGAGCCGGCACGATGACCACCCCGTCTGGTGTGAGAGCTACGATCGTCGCGCCCACGCCGACTGTGGTCGAGTTGAGTGGCGCTGCGGCTACGGTGCCAGGGGGCAAGTTGATGGGCACTGCCATGCTGTAGTCGAGCGTGCCGGTGAGGTCGTTGAACATGACCTTGGCGAAGACAGCGTTGTTGCCGTCTCCTCCGAACACGAGCACGTCCTTGGTTCCGTTGCCGTCGATGTCGGCCGTCGACACCGCGAGCGGGAACGTGCGCGTCGTCGGGATGGCGTCGAACGCGTTGGGTGCGCCGCGGACCGACCACTGCTTGCTCTTGGCGTCCAACGCGTTCACGAAGAACAAGCCGGGGAGCGAGGTCTTCTTCACTGGCGGTATGAAGACGAGCGCTTCGTCGATGCCACCCGCGCTTACGGGATCGAGATCGATCGCAACGACTCGCGAACCCGGGAGCTGACCTGGGTCGAGAGGGATCTCGAATTTCACCGGGGTGGGGATGAGCTGCGTTGCATCGAACTGCGCCGCTCCATTGACCGGTGCGGCCCACAGCTGGCCTTTGTAACCAAGCATCGGACTACTATCCAAGGTGTCGATGGAGATGGCGGCGATCGCAGTGCGACTCGCGGTCGCGTCGCTCGGGTTCGCCGGAAGGAAAGTGCCCACCGCCGCATCGAACGCTGCGCCGCGCCCAAGCCCATCGATCGTCGCGAGCGTGAACGGTGAGGTGAGCGTCCTCGATGAGCTCCCCTGGATGGCCACCGCGTAGGACAGCCCGTTGATCTTCGAGACCGCCGCGATGCTCGCGATGAAGTCGGGGGCGCCGCGCAGCCAGCTTATATACGCGGGATCCATGAACGCGATGGGCGGAGCGCGCCCCGCGAGTGATGGGGCTTGAGGGAAGCCGCCGCCAGTGCCGTACTGGACATAGAGAGCATCGCTCGGCGAGGCTTCGGCCTGCGAGACGCTGTCTCCGCTCACGGACACGGCGATGTCGAGGGCCAAGTCGCCATCGAGGTCCGCGATGATCATATGAGAGGGCGTGCCGTCGAAGCTGTTGGCTTGATGGTTCATCAAGACGAGGCCCGTTCCGTTGTAGAAGTCGACACCGCCAGCGGAGATCGCCACCACGTCATTGGCACCGTTGCCGTTCGTGTCCGTGATGCGCGCTTGCGTCCAGCTGCTCGAACTCGGGAGCGTGAACGGTAGCTGGTCTGGAGCGCCGAAGCGGATGCGCCCAGGCTCCACCCAGTCGAGCGTGTCGTCCGAATCGATGAAGCCCACGTCGAGCACCGGGCCAGTCGGCGGAACCCACTGCGGGAGCATCGGGTTGTTTGCGAGCTGCGTGACCAAAGCGAAGCTGCCTTTGTAGGAGGACATCTGGTCATCCTGCACCGGCGCCTTGGGATCCTGCACCGACGTGAAGTGTCCGTTGCCTTTGCCAATCCCGTACGCGACGGCCAACGGATAGAAGGTGTCCTTGTTGACCACCACCGGACCGACGTTCACCAAGATGTCGTTCACCCCGTCTCCGTTCGCGTCGGCGATGAACGCG
>JANYHY010000633.1 GCA_025362165.1 Myxococcales bacterium
CCCTGGTCGCGCAAATCGTCCGTGTCGCTCTGGAGTGATACGCGCTCGAGAAACGTCGCAAGCGTGGGCTGCGCTTCAGCACGCTCGAAGTCGCGCGCGGAGCCGATGAGCTCACGCAAGTTCTCGAGGCGTCCCTCGGCCTCGACGCTCTCGTCCTGCTTCAACATGTCGATGTAGCCGACGCGCCCGAGGATGTGCTCGAGAGCGTCGCTCGGCGCCATGTGCTCGGTCTCTTTGCGCAGGCCGAGCATCACTTGCACGAACGCTGCGATCCTCTTGCGCGCGGCGGGAGCGAGCGACGCGAGCGCGGCTTCGTCCGAGAGGGCGTCCCACACCGAGATGCGCCGCTCGTCTGCACGCGCGACGAGGCGATCCATGGTGGTGTGCCCGATGCCGCGCGCGGGCACGTTCACGATGCGCAGCACGTCGACGTCGCTCCGCGAGTTCACGATCGCTCGCGCGTACCCGAGCGCGTCCTTCACCTCGGCGCGCTCGTAGAACTTCACGCCGCCGACGACCTGATACGGAATCCGCTCGGCGCGCAACGCTTCTTCCAACACGCGCGACTGCGCATTCACGCGATAGAAGATGGCTATCTCGCGTAGGTCGTGCCCTGCCTCACGAGACTCGCGCACCACGCGGAGCGCGATCGCCGCCTCGTCTCGCTCGTCGCGCACGGAGATGACCTCGACTGGCTCACCCGAGTCGTTGGCCGTCCACAGCTCCTTCGGCACGCGGCCTGCGGAGGGCTCGATCACGCCGAGCGCCGCGCGAACGATCGAACCAGTAGAGCGGTAGTTCTGCTCGAGCTTGACCATTCGCGCGCCAGGAAAGTCCTGGGTGAAGCTGCGGATGTTGCGGATGTCGGCGCCGCGCCATCGGTAGATCGATTGATCGTCGTCACCGACCACGAACAGGTTCTGGCGCTCGGACGACAAGAGCCGCAAGAGCGTGTACTGCGCGAAGTTCGTGTCTTGAAACTCGTCGACGAGCACGTGCTCGAAGCGCCTCCGAAGCTGCTTTGCGTCAGCGCTCTGCCCTTGCAGCAGCTCGACCGTCTTCACGATGAGATCGTCGAAATCCACAGCACCCGCCGCGCGCAAGTGCTCTTGGTAGCGCGTGAAGACCTTCGCCGCGATCTCGTCGTCGTAGGAAGAGGTGTTCATCGATCCGGGCCCGCGCAGCTCCTGCTTCTCCTTGCCGATGCGGCCGAGCATGGCGCGTGCGGGGTAACGTTTGTCGTCCAGGTGGAGCTCTTTGAGGATGCGATTGACGAGCGTTCGTTGGTCTTGCGTGTCGTAGATGACGAAGGACTGCGGCACGTCCACCGCAGTGCCCCACCTCCGGAGGATCCGCGCACACGTCGCGTGGAATGTGCCGACCCACACCTCACGAGCGAGCTCTGCTCCCACCAGCGTCTCGACGCGCGAGCGCATCTCGGCGGCGGCCTTGTTGGTGAAGGTGACCGCCAGGATGCGCCACGGCGCGACGCGGTGCTGCGCGATGAGGTTGGCGATGCGATAGGTGATGACGCGCGTCTTGCCGCTGCCCGCTCCTGCGAACACGACCAGCGGTCCTTCCACGTGGGCGACGGCCACCGCTTGCGGTTCGTTCAATCCCTCGGGTGTCGTCACCACGTGAACTCGATCTCGAAGTCACGCGCGAAGCTCGACTCGCCGCTCACCACGCGCACGGTGAGCGTAGCGGTGGTCTGGAGCATCCCCTCGAGCGTCCCCAAGAGCACGTTGCGAAATGCGAGGCTCGCGGCGTCGAAGCTCTCGATGCGCAGGCTCACTCTCCGCGCCGTCTCACCGATGCGCACGGAGCCGAAATCGAAGAGTCTGCTCCACACGCTCGGCATCCTGCGCAGCAAGGTCCCTGGATCGGTCGTGCGCGTGGTTGGCCTGAAAATAGGACCCAAATCGCGATCGAAGTTCTCCTTTGCGAGAGCGCGCCACGCCATGGGATCTCCCGCGAGCGCGATCAAGGTCGCAGCTTCCACGAGCGAGTCGACGTTCTCGAGATCGTACCAGACGAGCGCGTTGAACGAGTCCGTCTGTGCTAGCTCCGCGAGCTCTCGCGGCAGCATCGCGAGCACCTCGTCGCGCTTGTCCGCTCCACGCACGTTGCGTATCCAACGACAGACCGCGCGCGGGAGCGTGCCGCGAACATGACAGCGGCCGCGGGAGCTCGCGGGGAGCGGCCGCGGAGTCCACGCGCGCTCTCGCGACAGCGGCGGGCGCTGGGACAACGGCATCGAGACCGGCGTCAGTCGATCCGCCGGAGTGATGCGATCGATCGGCGTGAGGCGGTCAATCGGAGTGATTCGATCGATCGGCGAGCGATCCACCATGGGCCAGGGAGCGCGGGACGCCGGTGTCTCCGAGATGATCGGCTCGCGCAGCGGCGCGGGCTTGAGCCCTGGCGGCGTGTAAGTCGACGACACGAGCGTCGGCGCGATGGGACCGATCACCTTGGGCGGCTCGGGCTTCGGCGCAGGCGCGGGCGCTGCACGCGCGCTCTCCGGTCGAGCAGCGTAGGCCGGCGCGGCCTGCGTCGACTGTCGCGCGAGGACTGCGGAGAGCAGCGTCGCGAGCGCTTGCCGCCTGATCGCACCGTGCGGTGTGAGCGGCGCGAGCGCGTCGGCGAAGTCTGCGGCCGACGCAAAGCGCTCCGTGCGATCTTTGGCGAGCGCCGCGTCGAGCGTCGCCTGCAAGAGCGGATCGACCTCGTGCCCCATCGCCGCGAGCGTCGGAGCGGGCGCGTGCACGATCTTGTACGCAGTCGCCACGGCGGTCGGCGCCTCGAACGGCCGCCTGCCTGTGATGAGCTCGAAGAGCACCGTGCCGATCGCGAAAATGTCGCTGCGCCCGTCGACGTCGCCCTCGCCGTTCGCTTGCTCCGGCGAGAGGTAATCGGGCGTGCCGAACACGACGCCTGTGCTCGTCCGCGGCCCTACGCCGCCGTCCTTGTCCGTGACCTTCGCGATGCCGAAATCGAGCAGCTTGATGCGCACCTCACCGTTGATCTCGGCGAGGTAGATGTTCTCCGGCTTGAGATCGCGATGGACGATCACGTTCCTGTGCGCGGCGTCGAGCGCGCTCAACGTCGGCAGCACGACGGCGAGCGCAGTCTGGACATCCAACCTGCCGAGCCTCGTGAGCGCGTGCGCCAGGCTAGTGCCCTCCAGACACTCCATCACGACGTAGGGCCCCTCGCGTGAGAAGCCCGCGTCGATCACGTCGACGATGTTCGGGTGTCGGATTTTGTTGACGGCCTGCGCCTCCATGAAGAAGCGTCGCGTGAGATCTTCGTTATCGGCGAAGTCCGCGCGCAGGATCTTCAGCGCGACCATACGACCCGCGAGCATGTGCTCCGCGCGATACACGTCGCCCATGCCGCCTCCCCCGAGGCGCTCGATGAGCTTGTATTTTTCGGCCACGATGGCGCCGGCTTCGAGGTGGCGAGCCATTTAAAGGATCTTCACGTTACCGCTACCGCGGCCGGCGTCCATACACCGTGACGATGGGGACTCCGTCGTGTGTGAGCACGTACGCAGGCTCGTCTGTCTCGAACGCGACCCACGACTGATAGTCCACCTCGTTCATGTGTAGCTCGATGTGAACCAGGCCGAAATCAGCGTCGCTCGGCGATCCCGTCCCGCGCAGGTCCGCGCGCATTCGATGCTCGTCGATCATGCGTGCCCACGAGTCCCACGCGGTGTCGTGGATGAACACGCGCGCGTTTGGGGGCGCGTTCGCCGCGAGCCACGGTCCAACGCTCTCGGTCGTGAAGCCCCAGAACTGCCTGTTGAGGCCGAGGTCCGCGCCTCCCGCCGTACCCCCGGCAAAAGGCACGTAAGCCGAGAGCCCGAACGGGTGCGAGTGGATGGTCACCGCGAGCGGCGCGATCAGCGCGCTGGCCGCGAGCGCAAGGACGGCGCCTCGCCTCCTCACCTCGTCCACCGCCTTCGGCAACGCACGCAGCATGGCGTCGCTCACCACCTCGAACCCGCGCCCTGCGAAGATCGCCAAAAGCGGGTACGCCGTCATCCAGTGCTTGGTGCCGCCGAAGATCGGGGTCTTGGTCAAGAGCACGAACACCGCGATCGGCGCCGCGAGGCCCAGCGCCAACAGCAGATCCGTCTCGTGTGGATCTCGCTTTGATTTTGGCAAAGATTTGTCTTTGATCCGCCTAGCGAAATTCCAAATGAGAAGCGCGTTTGCTTTGATTCGTTCGCCGAACCCCATGACGAACAATACCAGCGTAATCGTGGGCACAGTGGCCAGGATCATCACAGGCGCATACGAGCGCGGAGAAGGCGCGCTGAAGTAGTTCTTATGGAGATACTCGATGTTGTAATAAACGTGGTTCACGTGGAAATTCACGTACTCTTGCAAACGTGCAAACGTGTCGTTCCAGAGCCAAGGCCATAGCCAGTAGAAGACGAGCGGGCCGACGATCGCCATCGACAGAATCGACGCCGGGATCGGGAAGACACCGCGCTTGAGCAGCCGCCCGGTCCCGCCCCACCCCGCGATGATCGCGTGAGGGATGAACACAGCGGGGAGGATCCACGCGTTGTGCTTGGTCTCGAGCGTGAGGCCGTACACCACGCCCGCAAGGAGCGCCCAGCCGAGCCCGCCCTCTTGGCGCGCGCGCCAATACACGTAGATCGACGCGAGCCACATCGTCATGATCGGCGCGTCGAAGCACGCGAGGTGCGAGTGGAAGAACACGTGCGGCATCAGCGCGAGCGACATCGCGCCGACGAGCCCAGCGCGTCGGGAGTACGCGCGCGCGCCGAAGAGGTAGGTGATCCACAGCGACACGCTGCTCAGCACCATCGCGGGGAAACGGAACGCGGTGCTCTGGTCGGCGAAAATCTTGTGCTGCGAGTAGAGCTTGAGCCACGACAGCGCGAAGAGGCCCTTCATGAGCGAGGGGTGCTCGTGGTTCTCCTGCCAGATGGGATCGATCTGACTCTGGAGCATCGCCTGCTTCGGCTCTCGGAAGAGTAGATCGAACCAGCGCGAGTAGTCTCCGGCGGCGCGGAAGTAGAAGCCCTCGTCGCGAGGGAAGCCGAGCTCACGCGCGGTCGCCAAGAGCCAGATCACGTAGCCGATCATCAACCCCGCGCCGACGAGCTGATCGTTCTTGCCGATCTTGCCCTTCGGAAACCATGCGTCGATGCGGTCGATGATGCTCATCGTGTGTCCGCTTCGAAGCAGTATTGGCGGTTGGCGCCGTTCGTCGCGGAGATCTCCACGGCGAGCTCACCGACGGTGCCGGCCAGATCGCTGGTGTCGGCCTCGAAGCCTTTCCAGCCGTCTCCGTCGCGGTGCACGTATTTGCCGAGCACGATCGGTCCCGAGCGAAAGAGTATGTTGACGGGCGCGCCGGTGAGATCGCGCTCGGCGTGCACGCTGATGCCGTGGTGGCCGTGGAGCGCTTTGCCGAAGTGCACTTCCGAGAACTCGACGCGAACCGTGGCGTTGCCTGGAGGAGGCGCGAGAAAGCAGCGGCGCGGCACGTAGTCGAGATCGGGCACCACCGAGATGCCGACGATCTCGCCGCCCTTGCAGGTGAAGCGATCGGCCGGGATCGCCGGACCGAAGCCGATGTTGCCCGACTCGGAGCCGAGCAGCTGGCGTTGGCACTCGCTGCCCCATCCATAACCATCGGGTCGATCGAGGCGGAACACCTTCATCTTGCGGCTCGCCATGTGACTCAACAGATCGTCGATCACCTTCATCGGAGCTGGGTTCTCGAAGGTGGTGAGCACGAAGGGGCCGACGTCCTTGGTCTGCGCGACCTTCCACTGCGCGAACTCGACGAGGTGCTTGCCTCGCATCGAGAGCTCGATCGCACGTGGGAAGCGAGTGGCGTCCGGTCGCGCCTCGCGCTCGATCGTGAGGATGTCTCCGCCGAGCTTCTCGCGCGCGAGCGGGTCGACCCAATCGGGCGCGACCACCACGAGATCCTCTGGCTTGGCCGTCAGCGAGATCTCGAGCTTGGCGCGCTCCCAATCCGCGTCGCTCGGCGCACCGTGTGTCTGCGCGACGTGCAAGACGAGCTCGATCACGCCCACCGCAGGCACGATCGCGAACGCCCAGCGCTTCCACGGCGCGATCGCCGACGACGGCTGTTTCTCAGGCGATTTCTCCTCGGGGACGACAACGGGCGCGGCGGCCGGCTTGGAGTCGGAGTCGGGCGTGGACTCTTCGGGTGCAGGAGCAGAGTCGGTCAAAGCGGCGCGAGCTTACATCAACGCTTCGACCCTGCGTCACATCGTGTAACGTGCGCGCGTGCTCCCGCGGATGCCCGCTTGGGCGCGGCCTACTCCGGCCACGCTGCTGTACCTCGCCGTGGCCATCTTCGCGTCCGCGCCCGCGTGGATCGTGAAGTATCCGCCGCTGCAAGACATGCCGTTTCACGTGGCGACGATCCGCGTCGTGCACTCGTTCGGCGACGTCGCTTACAACTTCGAGCAGACGTACGAGCTCGCGCTCTCCTCTACGCAGTACGTCCTGTACTACTTGGCGGGCAGCATCCTCGCGTACGTGCTCGGCGTGAAATACGCGAACGTCGCGCTCATGTGTCTGTACCTCGGAGGGACGCCGCTCGCGATGCGGTCGATGCTCCGCGAGATGGGCAAGGACGAGCGACTGTGCTTGCTGGTGATACCCGTGCTGGTGAACGTGATGTTCACGTTCGGTCTGTTGCCGTTCGTGCTCGGCGTGCCGCTCGTGTTTTGGGGACTCGCTGCAGGGCTCCGACACTTCGCGCGACCAACGCGCAACACGGCGCTCGTCTTGGGCGCGCTCGCGATCGCGCTGTTCTTCTCGCACCCGTTCACGTTCTTCTTGTTCGGCGTCGGCTTCGCGTTGATGTTCCCGTGGGGCCGCGTCGAACGGTGGCTGATTTCAGGCGGTCCGGTGGTGCCAGCCCTCTTGCTCGTGATCTGGTGGACCAAGACGAGCAAGGCAGGACAAGACTCCCTCGGCGCGCTCAAAGGTCACATCGAGCACGCGCCGTATCTGTTCTCGTTCTCCCAGCTGACGACATGGACGCTCGACATTTTCCACGACGACTCGGACGAGATCGTCCTGCTCATGTTCATGCTGCTCGTCATCGTGACGTTCGGTCTGTCCGCTGGCTCACCCGACAAGAGCAAGCCTGCAGCGCGGTGGTACGCGTTCCTTCCGGCGATGTGCATCGCGCTCTACTTCTTGATGCCGGGAGATCTCGGCCCCGTGTGGCTCTTCGCGCAGCGCTTCCCGTCGCTCGCGCTCATCACGTTGGTGCCCGCGCTGCGGATGCCTTCGGGCGGGCGCGGGTGGCTCACCACCGCCGCGATGCTCGCGCTCGGTTATCACGCCACGGTCAACACGTGTAAGCACTTCATCGAGTTCCAACTGGACGAGGTCGGCGACATCGACGGCGCGATCGCCTCCATAGAGCCAGGCAAGCGCACGGCGGGCCTCATCTACGACGGCGGCAGCAAGACGATGAATTGGGCGCCGTTCCTCCACTACGTCTCGTGGGTGCAAGTGGAGAAGGGCGGCATGGTGCAGTTCTCCTACGCGCACTTTGCGCATTGGCCGTTTCGCTACAAACACGGCGAGTTCCCGCCTCCCGGCACCGCGACAGACACAGGCCCTCGGCCTCGTTGGGAGTGGACGCCCGACCAAGTGCCCATCGGTGAGCTGTATCCCTATTACGACTACGTCCTCGTCCGCGGCAACGGCTTCCGCCCGCCCGCAGGGACGTTTCACATCGTGTTTCACGGCGATCGCTGGATCGTCTTCAAGAAGGATTGATCGAAGGCCGTGTCGACGGGGTGAGCGTAGACTCACGCTCGCCAGTTGTATTAGGGTGCCGCCACTCATGGCTCAGGGCAAAACGATCTCGCGAGGCGCTTCACACAGCAGCGGTGGCCCGAGCGTGCTCGGCGCAGGAGTCACCGTGCGCGGCCGTCTCACCGGGGATGGCGACGTCACCGTCGAGGGCACCATCGAGGGCGCGGTCTCCGTCACCGGAGCACTGATCGTCGCTGCGGGCGCGAGCATCTCGTCCGAAGATGCGCTCCAAGCGCGGACCGCAGTGATCGCTGGCAACGTCGAAGGCGGCGTAGTCGCGCAAGGCAACGTTCGGCTCATGGCGTCAGCGCGTGTGCGCGGCGACTTGAAGGGCTCGGAGATCAGCATCGACGAAGGCGCGGATTTCCAAGGTCGCATCGACGCGAGCTTCGAATTGCCCGCGGAGTTGGCGGGCGGCCGCAGCGCGCTGAAAGCGTAGAGGAGAAGACATGGCAAGCACGGTCATCGGCGCAGGCATCACCATCGAAGGCGAAGTGTCCTCAGAGGACGACGTGGTCGTGCAGGGCACGATCCGCGGGAAGCTCCACGGCAAGGATCGCGTCACGGTCGAGCAAGGCGCGGTCGTCGAGGCCGACGTCACTTCGGGTCCGCTCACGGTCGCCGGCACGATCACGGGTAACATTCACTCGCACGATCGCGTCGATCTCCAAGCTGGCGCCAAGGTCGTCGGCAACGTGAAGGCGACGCGCATCACGATCGCGGACGGCGCCCAGTTCAAGGGCAACGTCGACATGGACGTGTGAGATGGCCACGATCGGCAAGAGCACGCGCGTCAAAGGTCGCGTCCACGGCAACGAGGATCTCACGGTCGAGGGCCGCGTCGAGGGCGAGGTCAACATCGACGGCGACGTCACGATCGAAGCTAGCGGCCTCGTCGCCGCGAACATCAGCGCGCGCGTGATCACCGTTCGCGGCGCAATCAAGGGCGATCTCACAGGCTCGGACGCTGTTCGACTGGAGGACGGCGCGCGTGTCGTCGGTGATCTCCGCGCACCTCGCGTCGCGATCGCGCCCGGCGCGCTCGTTCGCGGATACGTGCAATCTGCACACGATGGCAAGCAGGTGGCCGCGCGTCCCGTTGCGCAAGTCGCACGCCCTACCGCTCGCGTCACTGCGGCAGCTGCGCGTCCTGCCCCTCCACCCCCTCGCGCCACGCAAACCTCCAAGCCTGCGTCGAAGGTCGAGCCGAAGCGCGCTGCGATCACGATCGCTGGTGGAATCAAAGCGCCGCCGCCGCCCGTCGTGCCCGTCCTCAAGAAGGGCAGCAAGGGCGCGCTCAAGAAGAAGAGCTGACGTGCCTTCGGGGCGGGAGCGCCTGCTCGATCTCCTGCGCACGCACGGCTTCGCGCGACGGCGAGTGGTGCT
>JANYHY010000370.1 GCA_025362165.1 Myxococcales bacterium
GGCCGCGGTGATGCGTGGCGGCATCGACTTGGTGAGCTCGGGATCGAGGATCGCGACCTTCGCGAGCAAGTACGGACTGAAGATGACCGTCTTGCGATGATTGACCTCCAGCGTCACCACTCCCGAGCGGCCGACCTCACTGCCAGTCCCCGCGGTCGTGGGGATCGTGATGATCGCCGGCACGTCGCTGGTGATGAACGCGTCGCCACCCGTCGCGTCGTCGTAGTCGACGAGCGGCCGCTCATGATTGACCTTGAGCGCGATGAGCTTCGTCGCGTCGAGGGGGGAGCCTCCACCTACCGCGACGCAGAAATCAGCCCCAGATTGCTTGTAGACTGCAACTCCCGCGAACACGTTCGACTCGACTGGGTTAGGATCCACGCCATCGAACACCGTGAAGGCGACGCTCGCCTTTTGTAAGACCTCGGTCACGCGGTCTACCAAGCCTGCCTTGCGCACACCTGGATCGCACACGACGAGCGCGTGCTTCTTGCCCAATCGGCGCGCGTGATCGCCGAGCTTGGCGAGCGCGCCGTTGCCGAACACGATGGTGGTGGGAAACGACCAAGAGACCACGTCTGCCATGGCTCTGAGGTTATCACGCCCCTCGCGACGGATCGGAGGCGCGGCGGCCATGAGGCTCGAGAAGGCGGTCGCAGTGGGAGCGGCCGGCGGACATCGTCGGACATCGCGGCTGCAGGCTCCTGCGAAGAGCTACGATCGCTTCACTAGCTTTGGAGGTTGGGATGATTCGTCGAAGGGGACTCTTTGCTGTCGTGTCTGTGTTCGGCTGGGTCCTCGCGTGCTCGTCCGACGATGGCGTGCTCTCGAGGGGTGATCTCGCGCCTGCGATCGACAAGAATCATTTGCCCCCGCACGAAGGCGAGCCTGTGTTGAACGAGCTCCTCGACTCGGGCACGAAGGGAGAGCCGCACGGCACGAGCCCTGCGTTTCAGCCCGACCTCGGACCGCCCGTCGTTCAGCTCGACGCGCCACCGCCGATCTACGGAGGCACGCTCGCGGTCATGCGGGGCGGCAACTTGGTCGTCGCGTCGGACCCCGATCGCGACGTCGTCCACCTCGTCGACATGACCAGCAAAGAAGTGCGTGACGTCTACACGGGCGCGCACGCGTTGCCGTTTCGCGTGGTGGAAGACGCTTCGAGGCGCGCGCACGTCACGCTGCGCGGCACAGGCGAGCTGCTCACGATCGACCTTATTTCTGGGCAGATCGTCGGTCGGCGTTGGGTGTGCGCGGAGCCGCGCGGCCTCGCATACGAGCCGCAGAATGACGACGTGTGGGTCGCGTGTGACGGCGGCGCGCTCGTGGAGATGGGCGCGAACGGCGGGAGCGCACGCCGAACTCTTCACCTCGGTCGTGGTCTGCGCGACGTGGTCGTCGTGAACGACGGCATGATCGTCAGCAAGTTTCGGCAAGCGACGGTCACGCACGTCGGATGGGATGGCACGATCGGTCCAGAGCTCGCGCCACAGCCGATCAACGGCGTCCAGCCCGAGGTCGCGTGGCGGACGGTCGCCAACCCCACGGGCGGCGTGACGATGTTGCATCAGCGCGCGTCGAATCAGGTCATCAACATCGAGCTGGCCGCCCAACCCACGCAGGGCGCGTACGGCGGGTGCGGCGTCGCGGGCGTGCTCGACTCGACGCTGACGACGTTCGCTCCGAACGCACCCGTCAAGCCACGACCAGGTCTCGTTCAAATGGTGGTGCCCGTCGATTTCGCGTTCGCGAGCGACGGCGTGACTGCGCTTGTCGTCTCGCCCGGCAACTCGCACACGAAGGCGCTCGTGAGCTACGGCTTCTTCGGCCCGAAAGAGCAGCCTCCCGAGCCTTGCGGTTGGGGAGGTGGCCTGCCGCCGACGCCGAACGCGCCGCCGCCAGATCCAATCGCGCCCGACTTCAACCAATACGAATATGTCGCCGCGGCGTTCGACGGGGTCGGTCACGCGATCTTGCAGAGCCGTGAGCCGGCCGCGCTCGTCGTGCTGAACGAAGCGAGGCCGCACGCGGTCGTGATGAAGATCCCGCTCTCGGATGTCTCTCGAGAAGACACGGGTCACTTGCTGTTTCACTCCAACTCCGGCGGCTTCTTGGCGTGTGCGTCATGCCATCCCGAAGGTGGTGACGACGGCCACGTTTGGAAATTCGCGAACGGCGCTGTGGTGTCGCGCCGAACGCCCTCGCTGCGTGGCACGGTCTCGGGCACCGCGCCGTACCACTGGGAGGGCAACCTCCCGAGCGTCGCCGCGCTCCTCGACGACACCTTCACGCAGCGCATGGGCGGACCGCACCTCGATCCTCCGACGAAGAACGCCGTGCAGCACTGGGTCGAGTCGATCCCCGCGCCGATCGCCGAGCCCGTGAGCGACTCTGCGGCGGTGATGCGCGGCGCGCAGATCTTCGCCTCGGCGAAATGCTCGTCGTGCCACACCGGCGCGCACTTCACCAACAACAAGACGTTGAGCGTCGGCACCGGACAGAGCTTGCAGGTCCCGCCGTTGATCGGCGTGTCGGCGCGCGCGCCTTTCCTCCACAACGGCTGCGCGAGCACGCTCGAGGACCGCTTCCGCTTGCCCCCGCCAAAACAAGGCCTCTCCGCGTGCGGCGGCGGTGACCAGCACGGCATCACGAGCAGCCTCTCACCCGATCAGATCGACGACCTCATCGCCTACTTGAACGGTCTCTGATCAGACGATCTCGAAGTAGCGCGCGAGCTCCCAGTCGGTGACCGCGCGTTCGTATTGGCGCACCTCCCAGTCGCGCGTGCGCACGTAGTGATCGACGAACTCTGGCGTGAGAACGTGTGGCGCGTCCGCGCACGTCGAGAGGCGTCGGGTCGCGTCTCGGAGGTTGCGTGGGAGAAGGGTTGACTCGTCACCAGTTGACGCATCACCCGTCGATTGCGGCGGTGGCTCTTGCTTCTGCTCGATGCCGCGCAAGCCTGCGCCGAGCGCGGTGGCGATCGCGATGTACGGGTTCATGTCCGCCGCGGTCTGCCGGTACTCCAACCTCGTCGACTTTGCGTCTCCAGGGATCACGCGAATCGCGCAGGTGCGGTTCTCCGAGCCCCACGTCGCGGTGAGCGGCGCCCACACACCAGGCACGTAGCGCTTGTAGCTGTTGACCGTCGGCGAGTAGAGCGCCGTCAGCGCCGGCATCAACGACACCTGTCCCGCGAGGTAGTGTCGCGCGGTGTCGCTCAGCTTCAGCGCCTTGTTGGCATCGAAGAAGACGTTCGTCTTCTTGTCCATCGTCCACAGCGACTGATGCAGGTGGCCGCTGGATCCGGGCAGCTTCGCGCAGTGCTTGGCCATGAACGTGACCACGAGGCCCATGCGCGAAGCGAGCTGCTTGCACGCGGTCTTGAAGAGCGCAGCTTTGTCCGCCATGCGCAGCGCTTCGTCATAACGGATCGCCACCTCGTACACCCCAGGTCCGGTCTCCGTGTGCAGAGCCTCGATCTCGATGTCGAACGCGCTCATCTCGTCCATGAGTGCGTGACAGAAGTCCGCGTGCTGACCCTCGCGGAGCCACGAGTATCCGAACATGCCGGGCGACAGCGGCGTGAGATCCTTGTAGCCCTTGGCGCGCATCGACTCCGGCGTCTCCTTGAAGACGAAGAACTCGAACTCGGCGGCGAACGTCGGAGCAAAACCCATCTTGTTCGAGCGCGCGATCACGGTCTTGAGGAGCGAGCGCGGACACGCAGGGTGACCTGTGCCGTCTGCGTTCACGAAGTCCGCGAGGAACGCGGCGGTGCCTTTTTCCCAGGGGATTTCGCGAAACGTTGACAGGTCAAGCGTCGCGTGAGCGTCGGGATATCCGGTGTGCCAGCCGGTGACTTTGCCGTTGTCATAGAGGACGTCGCCGATGTCCCAGCCGAAGATGACATCGCAGAAGCCGAAGCCGCTCTCGACCACTCCCCAGAATTTTTCGAGGCTGACGTACTTGCCGCGGAGCACGCCGTCGACGTCGAAGCCGCCGATCTTCACCCGCTTGATGTCGCGCTCTTTGAAGATCGCCCCGAGCTGTTTCGCGTCCATGGCGAGCAGGGTACGTCATGACTATAAGCGACGGCCATGACGTTCGATCCCAACACCGCCTCACCGAAGGACTCCGGCATTTTCGGTCTGCCGCACACGCCCGACGAAGCGGCGGTCGTTCTGATCCCCGTGCCGTGGGACGCGACGACCTCATACGGATCCGGCGCCGCCGACGGGCCGCGCGCGATCATGGACGCGAGCAAGCAGGTCGATCTCTTCGACGCCGAGACGGGCAAGCCCTTCGAGGGCGGCATCGCGATGCTCGCCGAGTCCGAGGACATCCGCGCGTGGAACGAAGAGGCGCGCGTGGCGGCGGCGGAGATCATCGAGGCAGGCGGAGCGGTGGAGGGTGACGCCGAGTTCGTGGCGAACCTCGCGAAGGTCAACACGATGAGCGCGCGCATCAACGACATCGTCTACCTCGAGACCAAGCGATTGATGGGGCTCTCGAAGATCGTCGGGCTGGTAGGCGGGGATCACTCCACGCCATTCGGCTGCATCCGCGCGCACGCGGAGGCGCATCCGGGCCTCGGCATCTTGCACGTGGACGCCCACGCGGATCTTCGTCGCGCGTATGAGGGGTTCGAAGACTCGCACGCCTCGATCATGGACAACGTGCTTCGACGCGTTCCTGGGGTCGCGAAGATCGTTCAAGTGGGCGTCCGCGATTTTTGCGAAGAGGAGCTCGAGCGCATCAAGAGCAGCGAAGGGCGCGTGCACACGCTGTTCGACGTGCACATTGCGCGTGCGCGCATGCAAGGGCGCGTGCTGGACGTGTTCGCCGCTGCGCTCGGCTCGCTTCCGAGAGACGTCTACGTGTCGTTCGACATCGACGGTCTGGATCCTTCGCTGTGCCCGCATACAGGGACGCCTGTCGCTGGAGGGCTCTCCCTCCACGAGGCGAGCGCGCTCTGCGGGATGGTCGCGCAGAGCGGACGTCGCATCGTCGGCTTCGATCTCAACGAGGTCGCGCCTGGCTCGGATGACGAATGGGACGGCAACGTGGGTGCGCGTGTATTATACAAGCTCATCGGTTGGACCTTGATTTCTAGGGGGATCGGCGCGGTCCCGGCCCTCCCCGGCGCCTAGCGTCCCAAATCGCTGAGATCGATTGGTCCGCTCTTGAGCGTCATGCGGCGCACGATCTCGAACGCGGTCGGGTCTGCGGGCGCGAACGGCCGAAGGTCGTCGAGCGCTGTGCCGATGACATCCCGATCCGTCGAGGCGGCCGCGCCCAGCAAGCGCAAGCGCAGCAGCGTCGCGGTGACGCGGGCGAGCTCCGGATCCGGCGAGCGCTCGAGCGCGTGGACGAGCGCGAGCCTGGACGGCTCGTGGACAACGAGCGCGTCTCGACGATCGTTGAGGCCGCGCGGCTCCGAGTAGAAGCGATCGAGCGCTCCCGACGCGACGAGGTGACGAGCGAGCGAGCGCGGCCAGCGCGCGTCGAACCCGAGCACGAGCGGGCGACTCGCGGCCAGCGCCGAGAGCGACCACTCCTCTGGTGATCCGTAAAGCGCCTGATCGCGCAACAGCGGAGCGAGCTTGGGCTCGCGCGCGACGTCGTTCATCGCCCCAGGCGCGCCGAGGACCACGAACGCCACATCCGAGCGGACATCTCCTTGCGCGCGCCCCGACGCGAGGTGCAGCGCGACGTCGCGGTCGGCGACGAGAGCGACGGCTCCGAGCGGGATCGTGTCCCACGCGTATCGCGCGAACGCGCGCTCGGGATCCCCAGTGCGCTTGCCCAGCCGGAGCGACGAGTCGTCAGCTTGCCGCGCGACGATCGCGAGCAGCACCACTCCTGCGAGC
>JANYHY010000670.1 GCA_025362165.1 Myxococcales bacterium
GCGTGAGGCGCTCGAGTTCATGTTGCGCGACTGGCGCACGCATCCGGAAGACGAGACGACGACGTTCGAGCTCGCCGACGCGTTGGAGAGCGCAGGCGCGACCGAGATGGCTGGACGCTTGAGGCGTCATGTCATGCAGAAGCGCCAAACGAGCGCGCTCGCAGCGCTCAGCACGGACGCCAAGAAAGACGACGTCGGACGACTCATCGAGCACGTCGACTACGTGCGTGAGCACGCCGGCGTCGCCATGGGCGAGCGTTGGCTGCGCGCGACACTCACCGCACACGGGAGCGACTCGGCGGTGAACGATCTCGCCCAGAATACGTACTTGAGTGAGGAGCGATGGGAGCTCGCGCGCGCGGCGATGCGACGCGGCAAGAGCGTGTCTCTCGAGGCCCGAATGACGCTTGCCCTCGCGGACGGCGACTACGGCGAGACGCGGCGCCTCTTGGCGATGCCCGCGCTCGAGTCGCCCCGTGTGCGCGCACAAGGTTACGAGCTGCTCGAGCGCGACACCGACGAGCTGGGTGCGTTGCGTGAGGCGTGGACGACCGAGCCCGAAGCCGATCGACAAGCGGTGGCTGAGCGGCTCCGCGAGCTCCAAGCGCGCCACGCTCCGAGCTTGCGGCTCGGCGGCGGCTACGCGTACGTGAACGGCCTCCAAGCGATCGAGGTCGACGTCAGCGCCGCACACGACCTCGGACCCTTTCGTGCAGTCTACATGGGTAGCGGCGGCACTATCTCGCTCACGAGCGGCTCGCCAGCGATCGACACGCTGTCCATGACCGCTCCGCGCACCGAGGCCGCGCTTGGAGTGCTGCTTCGCCACATCGACACGCGAGGCGTCACAGAGCTCGGCGCCGGGGTCGACTATCAGCCTGGTCGCCCCATCCCACGCGCGACGTTCTTCGACGAGCGCCTCTTCGGCAAGGTGTTGTCGACGAAGGTGGACGTCTCGCTCGACGATAGGATCGAGGACACACCTTGGCTGCGGCTCGAAGGCGCGCGCTCTCGCGCAACAGTCGGCGCGCGAGCAGACTACGCCAAGCGCCTCTACACCGCCGTGGACGTCGCCGGCTTCGAGGATCACTCGCGACTCTTTCAGCACCTCGCCTTCGGCATGGAGGAGACGTTCGAGACCGGCGTGAAGATCCTGCGCGGCGAGCCGGAGTTGGACATCGGCTTCGAGGCCGAGGCCGTGCAGCGAGACAACGTAGGTCTTGATCGAGTCAACCAGGTGACGAGGAGCGATCTCAAGCTCAAGGACGCAGACCCCATCGACGGATGCCCGTTCTGCTTTCTGCCCGCGTCGTATCAGGTCGTCGCGGGGGTCGCGCACCTCGCGCGCGGCGACTTCGCCGATCGCTACCGTCTGGATCGTCGCTCATTTCCTCGCTACGACTGCGACGCGGGCGCTGGCGTGATTTTCCCCTCGCAAGAGCCCTGGATTCACCTGGCGTGTGCGCTGAGCTTCCGCGTGATCGGCGCTGGATACGTGAGCGGCTCTGGCACCTACGATCGCGGCATCGGCGGCAACGACGAGCAGAACGCTCACGCAAACCTCTCTTTTACCCAGCCCTTCTGACGCTATTTCAGCGTTATTTCAAACGAAACGTTCAACCCTCACGCCAGTCGAGACTAAAGTGCGCGCTCCGATGAGAAGACTATTCGCCATCGCCGTCCTCGTAGGGCTCGGCTGCTCCCCTCAGACCACCTCTGTTCAACGCACGGCGACTCCGCGTGCAGCGGCGCGCTGGGTCATGCTCCCGTTCTCGAACTACTCAGAGACCCCGCAAGCGGGCGAGCGCGTGGAGGCCATCCTCGACACGTTGCTTCGCAAGCAAGGCGTCGCACAGCTCGATCGCTACCCCGCGCTGAAGGAGGACGACGCGCACCTCATCATCAGCGAGCGGCAGCGCTACGACGAGTCGCTCGCGTGGGCTCAGCAGCAGCACTTCGACTACGGTGTCTCTGGCAGCGTAGGTGAGTGGCGTTACAAGAGTGGCGTCGAGGGCGACCCCGCTGTGGGCTTGACCGTGCGCATCGTGGAGCTGTCGACCAACAAAGTGGTTTGGTCCGCGACGGGTACGCGCGACGACGGCGACACGGTGAGCGGCGCGGCGCTGCGACTCCTCGACTCGATGGTGCGGGACCTCCTCGGGTCGTGAGCAACCGTCCCGGACCGCCGGATCGTCCGTCCCTCTCGGGGCGCTTCCTCGAGCGACTCGAGGTCAAGCGCCCTGGCGAGGAGCACACTCTCACGATCGCGCCATCTGCGCCCCTGCCGTCGATCCAGACCCCGCGGTACAACACGGCGCTCCCAACGGAGCCCGTACCGAAAGAGATCCGCCCGCTCCGGGTCTACCTGGAGACCGCTGTGATCACAGCGCTGTTCCCGGTCGTCGGGCTCTTGGTCGATCGCACGGATCCGTTCTTCTTCACGCACTCGTTCTCCTGGCTCGCCATCGCGCCGCTGCTGGTGGGCGCGCGACATGGCTTCGCGCTCGGCCTCGCGACCGCGATGATGACGGACGTCGGCATCACGCTCTTCTGGCGATCGGTGCTGCAGCCCAATCACATCGCATTCCCCGGCGAGCTCGTGATTGGCATCGTGGTCGTCGCGATGATCACTGGTCAGTTCGCGGACGTCTTCCGTCGCGACACAGCGAGGCTCAGGCGCGGCTTGCAGACCGCGCGCAGGCGGCTCGACGCGCTGTCGCGCTCACACTTCTTGCTCGAGCTGTCACATGATCGCATCGTGCAGCAGCAGCCCCCGGGCGCTCCCAACTTGCGCGACGCCATCGCCTCGTCCCGCAGGCTGATCGCCGATCGCGGAGGTACCCTCGCTGACGTCACGCCGGGCCTGCTCGAGATCTTCGCCGCGTACTTCTCCGTGGAGGTCTGCTCGCTCTACACCGTCGAAGGCGGCCATGCGATCGGCGCGTCGCTCGGCTCGCTCGGCAAGCCGCGACGTGTTGATCCGAACGACGCCCAAATCGCCGATGCGATCGCCACCACCTCGCTCACGTTCCTTCCTGCGGCCATGGCGCGCGGCGCGCAGAAGACGTCGACTGCGCTGCTCGCTGTCGTGCCGTTCATCGACACCTCGGGCAAAGTGCGCGCGGTGCTCGCGGTCGAGTCGATGCCCTTCGTCGCGTTCGAGCGCCGCAACCTCGAGGCGATGGTGCTGCTCGGTGGGCACATCGCCGACATGCTCGAAGGCGCGGCCGACGAGCACGGCACTCGCCGCGATCTCCAGCTGATCGTGGAGCGCGCGCTGTTCGACCTGCGCAGCTTCAAGGTCCCCGCTACTCTCGTCTTGTTGCGCGTCGCCGCGACCGGCAAGGCGAACGACGTGCTGGAGGTCGTCCTCGGCGGCGCGCTCCGCGAGCTCGATTTTCCGTACGCGACGCGAGACGCGAGCGGAGAGCTCTCAGTCTTCGTGCTCTTGCCGATGAGCGACGAAGCCGTCGCGCACGCGCTGCTAGAGCGCATCTCGAAGATGGTTCAGCGCGAGACCGGGACCACGCTCGAGACCGCCGGTGCGTCGTTCACCTACCACGCGCTAGACACGATGGACACGGTCGAGTCCGCGATGGCCGCTGTGGAAAGGAGGCGAGACCGTGCGCAAGATGCTCCTCTTAGCGCTGCTCACTAGCATCGGCCTCCTCGACGGCGCGAGCGTTGGTGCGCTCATCGTGCGAGACGCGGCGAACGGCGCGCCAGCCACCATGGTCCTCGGCGTGCTCGCGTTGCATGTTGGTCTAGCGGCGGCTGGCGCGGCGGGAGTGGTCGGCCTGGCGACAGAGCTCGCGAGCCAGAAGGAAGTGGAGCTCACGCCGCTCGACCGGCGCGCGGCGTTTGCGATCGGCGCGCTCGGCCTCGCGTTCGGCGTGTTCCTGCCGGGCCTCGGCGCGCTCGGTCTCGCGATCGCGATCTACCTCGGTTTCACGGGACGCCGCATCGTCCGCGTGCGCGCTTGGGATTACCTGGACCCCGCCGAGATCGTCGATCGTGCGCCGCGAATGACGACGCATCGCAACGTGGTCGTCTCGGAGCTCTTCGCGACGCTGTCGGATCGCTCGCCGGAGAACGCGGAGCACCGCTTCCAGACTCTCTTGCTCACGCGCTTTCTCCCTCCGCGCCAGGCGATCCGCGTGATGAAGCTGGCGCTCAAGGATCCCTCGGACGAAGTGCGCCTCTTCGCGTTCAGCCGCATCGAGCGCTTCCGATCCTCGATAGAGAGCAACATCAAATCGCTCGAGCAGGCCCGGATCGCCGGCGGTGACGACGCCGCGCGCGTCTTGCTGCGCCTCGCGGAGAACCACTGGGAGCTCGCGTTCCTCGGGCTCGCCGAGGGCGCGATGCGCAAGCACGCCCTCACCGAGGCGAAGGCGCACGCCAAGGAGGCCGCCGCGCTCGCGCCAGAGGTTGCGCCCACTCACTTCATGCTCGGGCGTATCTTGATGGCCCTCGCCGAGTACGTGCTCGCATCCGCGTCGTTCACGCGCGCGGTCAACCTCGGTTACCCACGCAAGCGCGTCGTCGTGTACCTGGCAGAGTGCGCGTTTCGCAGGCGCGAGTACGACGTCGTCTCCTCGATGTTGCGCGAGCTCGCGCACAAGCCAGAAGAGAACCAGTACATCGCACCTGTCTTGGACCTCTGGACGTGAGCCGCTACGGAGGCCCCACGCTCGCGCCTGGCAAGTGCGCCGACGTCACGTTGGTGCTCGAAGGCACCTACCCGTTCGTGAGCGGAGGAGTGTCGAGCTGGGTGCACCAGATCATCCGCGGGCTACCTGAGATCACCTTCAGCCTCGTGTTCATCGGCGCCTCTCCAGAGGCGTACGAGAAGATGAAATACACACTCCCTCCGAACGTGCTTCACCTCGAAGAGCATTTCTTGAGCGACGTGCCGAAGGGAGATCGCGTCGTCACGCGACGCGGAGACGACGCGTTTTACGACCTGTCTGCGCGCATGCACGACGCCTTGCGATCTGGCGATGACCTCTCCGGCGAGCTCCGCCAAACCGTCACGCGCCTGCTCGCCGATCCGAAGCGCCACCGCGACGACTTCCTCTTCAGCGAGCGCGCGTGGGACCAGATCTGCGAGAAATACGACCAGAACGCGCGCGGGCAGTCTTTCCTCGAATACTTCTGGACCGTCCGATCGATGCACGCGCCGCTCTTCATGTTGTCGACTGTCGCCGCGCGCGTCCCACCCTCCAAGTGCGTTCACGTGATCTCCACCGGCTTCGCGGGGTTCTTGGCGACGTTGCTGCGACAGGCGTGGCAGCGACCGCTCATCCTCACCGAGCACGGCATCTACACCAAGGAGCGCCGCATCGAGCTCCTCCAAGCGAGCTGGATCAAGGACGACGACGACGTCTCGACCACCACCGAGAACGCGAGCATCGGCGTCTTTCGCCAAACATGGATTCGCTTCTTCGAGTCGCTTGGCAAGATGACTTACGACGCCGCGGATCCAATCATCGCGCTCTACGAGGGCAACCGCGCTCGCCAGATCAAGGACGGCGCGCCGAAGGAGCGCACGCGCGTGGTGCCTAACGGGATCGATCTCGAGCGCATGAGCAAGCTCCGCGAGAAGCGCGGTCCAGCGATCCCCAAGACTGTCGGCCTCATCGGACGCGTCGTGCCGATCAAGGACATCAAGACGTTCCTCCGCGCGATGCGTGCAGTTTGCACAATGTTACCGGACGCGACCGGCTTCATCGCCGGACCAGACGACGAAGACGCTTCGTATGCCGTGGAGTGCCGCGAGCTCGCCGAGAGCCTCGGTTTGAAGGACAAGGTGAAGTTCCTCGGCTTTCAGAAGATCGACGATCTGTTCCCGAAGATGGGCGTGAACGTGCTCACGTCGATCAGCGAGGCGCAGCCGCTCGTCATCCTCGAGGGCTTTGCTGCGGGCGTGCCTTCCGTCGCCTCCGACGTCGGGTGCTGCCGCGAGCTGATCGAAGGCGTCGACGCGTCGGACCGCGCGCTCGGCTCCGCGGGCGCGATCGTGGACATCGCGGACCCAGACGCCACCGCGCGCGAGATCGTCGCGCTACTCGGTGACACCGATCGCTGGTTCGCAGCGCACCGCGCGGGCGTCATGCGCGTCGAGCTCCACTACACGCAGGCGCAAATGCTCCGCCGCTACAAAGACATCTACAAGAAAGCGATCGGCTCGTAGTGGCCGGTATCGGGTTCGCGCTCCGCAGGCTGGGCAAGGAGTCGTATGGCGGCATCGCCAGCGCGTACCTCCTCGCTGGGATCATCGGGTCTGGGCCCTGGCTCATCTCGATCGTGAGCATGCTGTTCATCGGCCTCTGGGCTCAGCACACTCACGGCAACGAGCTCGTCGTCACCCAGTTCCTCGCCTCGGTCACGTACTTGATGAGCGGCTCACTCATCCTCTCATCGGTCTTGCAGCTCCTGTTCGTGCGCTTCGTCGCGGACCGCCTCTTCGAGAAGAACCCCGAGACTGTCGTGCCAAACGTCATGGGCGCGATGTTCGTCACGACGTGCGGCGCTGGCGCGGTGGGCACAGCGTTCGTCCTCGTCGGCTTCACGGGCGTCTACACCTTCCGCGCGCTCTTCGTCGTCGCGCTCGTCGCCCTGTGCAACGTGTGGATCCTCAGCGTGCTCCTCAGCGGGATGAAGGCGTACCGCAGCGTCGTGCTCGTCTTCTTGGGCGGATACACGATCAACGTGCTCACCGGCGTCTCGCTCGAGCGGTTCGGCCTCGCAGGGTACCTCTCCGGTTTCTGCATCGGTCACGTCGTCATGCTCTTCGCGATGCTCGTCTTGGTCTTCCGCGAGTACCCCACGAAGAAGCTCGTCGCGTTCGATTTCTTGGTGAAGAAGAACGTCTTCATCGAACTCTCTCTCACGGGCGCGCTGTTCAACCTCGCCGTGTGGGTGGACAAGTTCATCTTCTGGGCGAACCCGGTCACGAGCGAGGTGCTCATCGGCACGATTCGCTATTCGGTAGTCTACGACGTGCCTGTCTTCGTCGCGTACTTGTCAGTCGTCCCAGGGATGGCGGTCTTCCTCGTACGCATCGAGACCGACTTCGCGGAGGCGTACGACAAGTTCTACACGGCCGTGCGCGAGGGCGACTCGCTCGCGCAGCTAGAGCGGTTACGCAATCAACTAGTGGAGGCCGCGCGCGCCGGCATCTACGACATCTTCCGAATCCAAGGCCTCACCGCTGCGGTCCTGCTGCTAGTCGGTGGTCGCGTGCTCGGCGCGTTTCATATCCCGATCTTCTACGAGTACCTGTTCAAGATCGACGTCATCGGCGTCGCGTTCCAGGTCGTGTTGCTCGGCATCTTCACGATCCTCTTCTATTTGGATTATCGGCGCCTCGTGCTCGCGCTCTGTGCGTTCTTCGTGGTCGCGAACGTGGGCCTGTCGATCGCGAGTCAGGTGCTCGGACCGCGCTTCTACGGGTTTGGGTTTGCCGTATCCGCGGCGCTGACTAGCCTCCTGAGTTTGGGGGCGTTGTCGTACAAACTGGACCGCCTCGAGTACGAAACGTTCATGCGTTGACCGTAAACGAACGGCATCTATGCAAACTAGCTTAGCGCCGATCAGCGCCATGATTGCAGGCGCATCCCCCGGACAAACGCTGGAGAAGTGCTGGACACGGCTCGGTCCACCTGCGTGTAGGACACGGGGGAAATTGGCGCTGCGATCCATGGAACGGGATGTGCTCGTGGTTGAGCATGGGTCACGACTCGGAGCTCTCGTCCAATCGCACTCGCGTCGTCGTTCATGGATTGCTCACGATGGCGGCGCTGTTCATTGGTGCTGGGGCGATCGTGCTGATGCGCGGTGACGACGCGGTGACCTCCACGCAGACCGAGCAGGTCGTGGCGCCCATCGTTGCGCCCATGGCGACCGAGGTGGCGCCCAAGACACTCCCGCCGATCACGCTCCCCAACATCGACGACAGCAAGCCCACCAAAGCGATCGCGACGCGCTAGCCGTCCAGAGATTCACAGGAAGACGGGAAGGTTGGAGAGAGCAGCCTCAGGCCGTTCTCACGAAGGTTCACGAGCAGGCCAGTTGGAGCTTCGTGAGTCGGAGGTAAGTGAGCCCAACAAACTTCCCGTCTTCCTGTCTTCCTGTGATCTCTCCGACCGCAACGATTCTTAGCGGAACGACTTACTAGCTCCCAGCTAGGTCCGTCCCACGAAGAGCGTGTGGCGAGGGCCGCCGCCGGATTTGCCGCGCGCGCGGACATGCACCACTTCGACGTCGAACGCGTGATAGCGCAAGCGATGCTCGAACTTTCGATCATCTCTCGCGGACCAATACACGACGATCCCGTTCTCTCTCAGCGCCGCTCGCGCGAGCGCGATGCCCGCGTTGTCGTACAGGCCAGCGTTCGAGGCTTGCGTGAACGCAGACGGCCCGGTGTCGACGTCGAGCATGATCGCGTCGAAGCCCCCTGCACTAGGTTGTCGCTTCATCACGTCCATCACGTCACCGAGCTCGACGACCGTGCGCGAGTCGCGCAATGGATGCTTCGCCAACGGACCGAGCGGACCGCGGTTCCACTCGACCACCGCGTGCACGAGCTCCGCGACGACGACGGTCGCCGCTTGCGGAAGCGCATCAAGCGCGGCGCGCAGCGTGAAGCCCATGCCCAAACCTCCGACCAGCACGCGCGGACTCTCCAGCGTGCGAGCCCTCACACAAGCAGCGGTGGCGAGCTCCTCTTCGCTACCCTTCATGCGGCTGGACATGAGGTCCTTGCCGTCCGCGAGGATCATGTACTCGCTGCCTCGACGCGTGAGCGCCATCGCGGTCCCGTCCGGAGTCCGCGACTCACCGAGCACCTGCCACGGAGTCACGTCCTTCGCGGCCACACCCGCTTATAGCTCCAAACCGATGACGCTCCTGAACCAGACTGGACCATACGTGTCTCCTGGCGACGGCGTGCTCTGATCGTTCAGGTGCACATAAGCGCCCACGGACCACCAAAATCGGCCGAAATTCAGGTGAATCGTAGGTCCGACGAAGTGGTGCGCCGCTGTGTTGTTGCGCTCCTGATCGGTAGTCCCCGAGGGCGCGATTTGACCTCTCGCCCAATACTCGATTCCAGGTTGGAAGGTGGGCGTGACCTCGTAGGTGAAGCCGGTCGTCGGATTGACGATGAAGTGAGCCGAGCGCCCGTGCGCGTAGGTGTCTAGCGGACGAGTGATCGTCTCCTCCGCCCAGAGGTTCGCCATCCATCGCAGTTTGCCGAAGCGGCGCTGCAAGTTCACCTTCGCCTCGAAGGAGAGCTCGTCGTGCATCGTCTCGAGCTCGAAGTAAAATCCTATGTCGACAGGGAGCTCACCTGGCTGCGCGAGGCGCGTTCGGATCCTCCACTTGAGCCCGTCGAACTTGAGAGAGTTGTCGCCTCCCGCCTGCGGCTGCGCCTGGAAGACTTGATAGAGGCCGAGCTCGAAGCGATCCGTCAGCCCATATTCAATTTCAGTTTGGAGTCTGTATTCGGGTGTCCATAGGTTGCCCGCTGTGGGGGCCGCGGCGTCTGCGGGCACACGAACTGCGTTCACGTCGGTGTAGAGCTCGACCTCGACCTCACCCTTCGACAGAGTCTCGTTCGGATACGTGAACGGAAGCGACCGCGGCGTCGCGTGAGCTGCGACAGACACGAGCGACGCCAAACAAGCTGCAAGCAGGGTAGTTGAGCGCGCTGTCCACTTCATGCCTCAACTGTGTAGCCTAATTGAAAGTGACTTTCAACATCGTTTTATGGACCCTGAATTTAGGCTGTTTCTGGCTTATTGAACATGGTTGTCATTTGCAGATACATGATTGAAAGCATGCTGACGATCGCGCTGATCCGCTCAATGACTATCGCTTCTTGGTGCTGCGCTCGGGCTTGGCTGGCAACGTGGCGAGCGCTGGGCGCTTCTCTTCGAGCTCTTCGAGGCTCTTGGGCCAGTCGTCCTTGAGCAGTCGCGACAGCGAACGATCTGCGAGCAGCTTGCCGTCCATTTGGCAGGTCGCGCAGTAGTTCGTCTCGTTGTCGGCGTAGGTGATCCGCTGCACCTTGCTCCCACATGCTGGGCAAGGCTTGCCGTAGCGGCCGTGCACCGCCATCTCTGGGCGAAACGCCGTGACCTTCTCGGGGAGGGAATCCTTGGACTCCGCGCGCAGGCGCTCGATCCAATCCTTCAATGTCTTTTGAGTCGCGTCGAAGAGGCGCGTCCACTCTTCATCCGACATTTGACTTGTCAACCGCATGGGCGACAGCTTCGCCGCGTGGAGGATCTCGTCCGAATACCCATTGCCGATCCCGCTCAAGATCGTGGGATCCGTGAGCGCGCGCTTGAGCGTGTGATTGATGCGCGTCATCGCTCGCACGAACGCAGGCTTGTTCGCGGTCATCACCTCGAGCCCGCCGCGATCGAACGCTGCGAGGTCTGCTTCGCCGCGCACGACGTGGATCGACGCGCGCTTCTTGCTGCTCGCCTCGGTCAACAGCAACGTCCCCGTGGAGAAGTCGAACGCAGCGAGGCCTAGCTTTCCGGGGATCTTCGACCCTTTGTCCCCCCAGCGAAATCTGCCCGAGACCATCAAGTGCACGACGACGAAGAGGTCGTCCGCCAGACACAGCACGATGCGCTTGCCCATGCGACGCGTGCTCTTCACGCGCTTGCCCTCGACGTCACGAAGCGTTGGGGTCACCGTACGCAGCACGAACGGACTCGCGAGTCTCACTCTGTCGAGCGTCGCGTTCGAGGTGAGCTGCGCGACACGCTCCACATAGACGGTGACGTCAGGCAGCTCCGGCACTCGGCGATTGTGCCACGAAATGGGGCGTGCCAACGGCACCTCCGCTATGCCGAACGCCGTTGATGTCCGCCAACGGCGGCATCAAATGATAGGATGAGAGCCGCGGAGGGATCATGCCGTTGATTGTCTGCGACGCTTGCGGGCGTCACATGAAGCGCGATGCTTCGGAGTGCCTATTTTGTGGGTCCGATCTGATCGCTCGTGCATCGCGGCCTGACATGGGCGTGCTGCGAATGCGCGCGATCGTGTTCGGCGCGCTCACTGCTGCGACCGCAGCGTGCATACCAGGCGCCGCTGTGTACGGCGGTCCTCCCGTTGACATGTCCACGCCAGACGCCGCCAGTCCGCCCGTCGCCGACGCTGCCACGCCCGTGCCGATGGTCAATGCCTACGGGGCCGCGCCCATACCCATGGCGCCCAAAGGCGACCAGTGATCAACTCCCCGCCGACCTTGCGGGTCGCTTGGACAAAACCTTGATTGTCAATTCGCGGGGGCGACGACATGCACGGGCCTGCTGGAGAGGCGCGTGTTGTCGATCATCGTGACGTCCGCACCGTCACCGATCTGGCCGACGCTGTTGGTTCCCCAGCAATAGAGCGACCCCCCACACTCCGGGCGCTTGCCGCTGACGGCACAAATGAATCCGTCCGAGAACTCGCCTCCGCCGGCAGAGATCGCGAACACATCCGTGAGATGGCCCGAACCGTTGGAGCCGACGACATAGTCGGGGACGGGGTGCGGGTTACTGTCGTTGGTTCCCTGTCCGAGCTGGCCAGCCGTGTTGCGACCCATACATTTTACGGTGTGGTCCGAAAGTATGGCGCAAGTGTTGAAGTTGCCAGTCGTGACTCCCAACACATTTGCGTCGTACAGCTTCACTGGGTTGAATACTGGTGGGTTAGTAGACCCGATCTGCCCATACTGGTTGGAGCCCCAGCATGTCACTTCTAGGTTCGCCCCTTTGCTGCAAGCGAAGTTATGAATGGACGTACCAAGCAACGTGTTGGCCGCGCTGAGATTCGGGACTGTTTGGGGAGTGGACGTGCCGGATTTTTGGCTTGGATCCGCGCCAAGCTGGCCAAAGTTATTGGCCCCCCAACACTGCACGACCTGATCGCCGCCGCCGTTGCGCACGATGGCGCACGAAAACAAATTAGCGGCGCTGATGGCCTGCGCCGATCCAGCGAGCGGTTTCGTGGGAACTGGTATGTTGATGCG
>JANYHY010000692.1 GCA_025362165.1 Myxococcales bacterium
ACCGAAAGCGCACCAGTCGAGACTAGTAGGAGTGCGGTGGTTTTCGTCGAGACCAAGCGAGCGCGTATAGGAGTGCGGTGGTTTTCGTCGAGACCAAGCGAGCGCTGCGGCGGGGCGGAGGAGCCGTACTCCGCGTACGGCGACGACCCCCGACGCAGCGATCGCGCCGGTATCGGCGAAAAACGCCGCGCTCCTCCTCAGTTCGGAGGGGGAGGGGGCGGCGGCTTGGTTTCGTCGCCGACGCACGAGGAGAGATCGAAGAAGAGGAACTCGAGCGCGGCCTCTTGTTGTGTGAGGATGTCGCCGCCGAAGCTGCACTCCGACGGGAACTGACCGCCGCCGCCGTTCGACACGTGCAAGTCCGAGAAGACCGCGCGACCGCACTGCTTGTCGGGGGTGTTCTTCACTGGCGTGTTGAACGAGAGGTACGCCGTGCCGTAGTTACCCGTCTTGACGTTGCTGTCGCCGTAATAAATCCACGGCAGCGTGGTCCCCTTGACCTTGTTCACGTCGTTGTTCGAGTACGTGAGCGTGATCTGACCCTTGGGCGGCGGGACCGCCATCGGATCGATCGCCTTGCTCGTGATGTTCTGGATCCACTGGTCGAACGACGCGCCCTTGGGGAAGGTCGTGTTGATGTACCAAGGCGCGCTCGGCTGCACGCCGCCGACGAGCCAATCTGCTGTGCTTTGCCACTCGTTGCCGGGGGGGCCGGGCTGCGCGAACCAGTTGTAGTGGAAGTGCGTCCCGAAGAAGCGACCGCCGCCGTCTACGTACGCCTTGATCGTCGCTTGGTCGTTCATGCGATCGTCCGGACCGCACTCGCACGAGTTCATCACGATGTCGTACTTGGAGAGCTCGGTCTTGCTGTTCCAGAGCGTCGTGTACGCGTCCGTCGAGTAGCTCGCGGTGCCGCCACCATGACCCGCGAAGAGGTGCACGCGACCGGTGGTCTTGGTGAACTCCGTGTCGTCGATGCCGATCTTGCGAACGAGGCACTCGAGCGCGTCGCAGCTTCCGCCCGACATGGCGATCTTGGGGATGTTGTCCATCGGGTCGCTCTCGGCCTGTTTCTTGGCCATGCGCGTGATCGTCTCGATCTTGTAGCCGTTGTTCTTCGGGTCAGCGATGCGGTTGCCTACGGGGTTGTCCACGCACTGATTGACGGTCGGAATGTGGATGACCTTGCGGAACTTGCCGAGCTGCATGACGAGCGGCACGCTCGAGCCAACCGGGACGTCGTTCAGTTGGAAGTGACCCTTCGCGTCCGTCTGCACGCCGACGATCGGCGAGCCCGATGCAGGCGCCTGACAGGACGTGCACACAGGACCAGACGGGATAGGCAAGAGGTCCGCGTTGGGAACGTAGACGTACACGTTATAGAGCGGGTTGCGGCCGGCGGGGTCGTACACGGTGCCGCTGATCGAAGTGTGATTGCCGTTGTTGCAGTTGACGACGTTGCACGCGATACCTTGGCAGGGCGGCGCGGCGTCGACGCTCACGTCGCTCCCGAACAGGTCGACCTCGTCGTTGGTGCCTCCGTCGCCAGGGTCGCCGGTGTCAGGAGTGTTGTTGCAGTCGAACGTGTTGCCAGTACCGCAGTTTCCACTGGTGCCCGAGCCGCAGCCCGGCACCACCCAAACGACTGCCGCGCTCGCAACCGCACCGAGAATCAAGAAAGAATGTACCGATCGCATGGAACGACCTCCTGCCCCGACAAGCTTGAACGCAAACCGGGTTTTGTTCAATCGCGCAGATCCTTTTTCTGACGGGACCCCACTCCACCCCATGGCCGGAAGTTTGACGATCCGTCAGGACGGAGTTACTGCCGGTCGATGCGAGCGAGGTGGCCCGGTCTCCTAGCCCTCCTCGGGGCGTTGTTGGGGCTGATTTTCGCGGCGTATTCGACCTCCGACTACGCAGCGCACCTCGATAGGCAGATCCACCAGATTCATTGCAGCTTCATTCCGGGGGCCGCGGTCGCCTCCGCCGACGCAAACCCCTGCAAAACGGCGCTCTTCAGCCCTTACTCGGCGATCTTCCGACAGAGTTATTGGGGTGGCGTGCCGATCTCGCTGTTTGCGCTCGGCGCGTTCGGCTTCTTCATCGGCTTTGGGGCTTGGGTCCTGCTCAGCGGGTCGCGCGCGCCGCGCTGGGCGTTGCAGTTCCTCGGCACCGTCGGGTTCACACCGCTGGTCGCGTCGCTGGTGATGCTCACGATCTCCGCCACGCAATTACATGCATTCTGCAAGGTTTGCGTCGGCATCTACTTCTCGAGCGCGCTCGTCGCGGCTTCTGGGCTCGTCGCGTGGCTCACGCTTGGCCGCGATAGCAAGCTCGCGCACGCTCCCACTCAGCCGATGGAGACCGCGGACAAGGTCGCCGTCGCCTCTCCAAGACCCAAGGGATCTGCGTCCTCGATGTTCGTGTGGCTCGTCGCGCTCGGCGCTTCGGCGCTGTTACCAGCCGTGGCCTACGTGGCGGAGCTGCCCGACTACAAGCCGTTGATGACCGCGTGCGGCAAGCTCACCATCCCCACCGAGCCCCACAACGCGCTCATCAAGGTGCCAACGACTCACCCGATCAAGCCGGTCACGCTGTTCGAGGACCCGCTCTGCCCCACGTGCAAGGTGTTCCATGAGCGCATGGTGACGGAGGGCGCGTTCGAGAACCTCGACGTCACGCTCTCGTTGTTCCCCTTGGACAACGAGTGCAACTGGATGCTCGACCGACCGCTGCACCCCGGCGCGTGCATCTTGAGCAAGGCGATCATCTGCGGCAAAGACAAGTCGCGCACGATGCTCGAGTGGTCGTACGCGGAGCAGGACGAGCTCCGAGAGGCCGGGAAAACAGGCCCCAAACAGCTGCGCGAGAAGATCGCGAGCAAGTGGGGCAAGGACGTGGACGCGTGCATCGACGACCCGCAGACCATCGCGCGTCTCAATCAACACCTGCACTACGCGTCGAACAACCACGTGCCGGTGTCCACTCCGCAGATGTTCTTGGGTGAGACTCGCCTCTGCGACGAAGACACGGACTTGGGCCTGCCATACACGCTCGCGCAGCTCGCCCCCGAGGTGCTCAAGTGAGCGCGGTCGAAGCGAAGACGCAGCAGCCCGAGCCGAAGAAGAAGCCCGCGAACAAGCCGGGGCCGGCGATGGTCGGCGCGCTGCTCGGTTCGCTGTTCGTGTTCGGCGCGACCGTCGGCGTGTTCCGCATGGTGCATGGCGCGGGCGAGCGCATCGCGCACCCCGAACAAGTGAAGAAGGAAGAGGCCGTCGCGGTGGCGGACGACACGGAGGCACCTTATTGCACTCCGGCGTTCAAGCAGGTGTTGCAGCGCGTGCTCAACGCGTGCGGTCTCGTCGGTAGCGAGTCGCGCCGCGGTTGCCAGCCCGCAGACGTGAAGACCTTCGCCTCGATCAGCGACGAAGACTTCAACGCGCTCTTCACGCCGCTCAAAGATCGCGGCAGCGTGCTCATGTTCGACGAAGGCGCAGACGCGCTCGATCAAGGCGCCAAGAAGCTCCTCGAGGACAAGTGGCTCGATCGCAAAGGCGCGCGGTACTTCTTCGTCGTGGCCCGCGCGAGCAAGACCGGCAACGTCGACATGAACCGCGCGCTCTCTCACCGGCGCGCCAACACGGTGATGCTCGATCTCCAGGGCGCGTTCCACGATCCCGATCTCGACAAACAGGTCGGCCTCTTGTGGTTGGGCAACGAGTTCGCTCAGCTCGACAAGAACTGGTGCGACTGGCCAACCTCCAGGGACCGGAAGTCTTGCACCCCCGAGGCCGTCAACAGGAGCGCGTTCGTTTCATGGGTAGATTGCAGGCTCTGATGATCGTTGCCGCGTCAATCGTTGCAGGCTGCAACGATCCGCAGGTGACCACCAACCCCTCGCGGAGCGAGCAGATCACGACGACCGCGACGGCTTCGCCCTCGGTCGCTCCGTCCGCGAGTCACGCTGTGGCACCGTCCGCGCCGCGCGTCTTGTGCTCACCCACGACGGGACGCGCGCTCGCCAAGACGACGCCCACGCGGGTGGACGCCTCCGGCGGCAAGTCCGACGCGAAGATCGATCTCAAGGCCGCGAAGATCACCTGGCTCGACTTCTGGGCGAGCTGGTGCGGGCCCTGCAAAGAAGAGCAGCCACGCATCGAGAGCTTCGCCGCTCGACTCTCGAAGGACGGCGTCGACATCCAGGTCTTGCACGTCTCGCTCGACGATGATCTGCGGCAGCTCCAAGCGTTCTTCGCGACCTCCGCGATGAAGAGCTCACTCTGGCTCTCTGATGGGCCCACGCGAGAAGGGTTCCTGGCGAGCCTGAAAATGAAGCCCGCGCCGCCTCTCCCCGAGCACGCGCTGCTCGCGCAAGACGGCTCGATGAAGTGCTTCATCGAAGGCGCGCTCGTGGACGCCGACTACAACGAACTCGCGAGCCGTCTGCGCTAATGCCCTTGATGGCTCGCGACGCGCAGATAGAAGGAACAGGAAGCTGGGAAGACGGGAAGGTTTGCGGATTGTTCGGCGGGGTGATCGGGGCGCATCGAGGTTCATCGGAACCTCGGACCGTGCCGCCGAATACATGGGCACGACAATTCCAACCTTCCCGTCTTCCCGGCTTCCTGTGAATTGATGCCGCCTTCGGCGGACATCAACGGCCTTTCGGGGTAGCGGAGGCGCCGTTGGCACGCCCAATTGACCAAGCTAACAAGGTCGTTCGCGACGCTACCCGGTGCCGTTGGCGCGTCCAATTGACCAAGCTAACAAGGTCGTTCGCGACGCTACCCCGGTGCCGTTGGCGCGTCCAATTGACCAAGCTAACAAGGTCGTTCGCGACGCCACCGGGTGCCGCTCGTACCCCAATTATCG
>JANYHY010000700.1 GCA_025362165.1 Myxococcales bacterium
ACACCCTTCAACGACGCCGCCGAGTCGCTCGCGATCACCGCGGCGCTGGCCAATGCGCTGGACGCTCATGACGTCGTCGTGCACCCGTTCAAGGCTCAGATCGGGCACACGCTCGGGGCGGCGGGCGCGCTCGAGTCTCTCACGTGCGTCGACGCGATTGGTCGCCATCTCGCGCCAGCGTCAGTGATCGAAGGCGAGCGCGATCCCGGTGCCCCAGCGCGCCTGCTCCACGAGACCACGAAGATGGCCGTGAAGAACGCGCTCAAGCTCTCGGCTGCGTTTGGAGGGGCGAACGCTGCGCTCGTGATTGGGAGCATGCCCGCGCGTGACCGATCTGCGCGAGCACACAGGCCTGCGTACGCGTCGAGCGCGCAGCACGTAGTGGCGATCCCCGATCTCGCCGACCTCGCCTCGTTGACAGGTCAAGCGAAGGAGCGACTCGCAAAGACGTGTGAGCTCTCGCGTCTCTCGCTTGCTGTGGTCGCGAAGCTTCGGGGCGTCGTCGGTGATCTCACGGGAGCCGGGATCATCATCGGGCACGCCTACGCCACTCTCGACATCAACGAGCAGTACAACCGTCGCATCCTCGAGCGGGGCGCTCGCTTTACAGAGGCTCGCAAGTTTCCGTATACGTCTCCGAACGCATCGGCGGGCGAGTGCAGCGTGGCGTTCGGTCTTACGGGGCCGAACATGGCGGTGGGGAGCGGACTGCACGGCGGCCTCGAAGCGCTCGCGATCGCACAAGAGCTCATCGGCAGTCATGACGTCGATCGGATCGTGGTGGTCGCCGTGGACGCGCCGCTTCTCGCCGCACAGACACTCGCGAACGCAGCGGGCTGGCCGCTCCCTCCTACAGGCGCGGTGGCCACGCTCCTGTCCTGCGAGCCGATCGAAGGTGGGTGGGCTCTCGGACCCATCCGCACGACTTCACGCGGCGGACCCGCGCCGACCGCTCCAGGTCACACGGCCCTCCTGCCGCTGTGCGGACAGACGCGCACCGCGGAGCTGCTCAGCTCGTCCTTGGACGGCGCCTTCGCCCAAGGATTGTTGGTGCGAAGTTGACCGCGAAATTCCCGCTAGCTAGCGTTGTCGGGAAGATGCGACCCCACCAGCTTGTTCTCCCTTCGATGCGCGCTCTCACCCTCATCCTGATGCTCGGTGTCGCCGCGAGCGGTTGCACCAAGACGATGATCCCGAACACGGAGGTGGAGGACACCACCGACACTCGCAAGGTCATCAGCTTCTGCGAGGAGTACCGGCACGCGATGGAAGACCGGAACGTCGGCAAGCTCGTCGCGATGGTGAGCCCGCAGTACCACTCGCGGCAGGTCGGCTCGCACGACTACGTCGACTACGATCGCATGAAGCTCTCGCTCACCGATGAGCTCACCAAGACGAACGCCATCCGCTACGAGATCAAGTATCAGAAGGTGATCTTCAGCGAGGACAACCACGTTCGGGTCAACTACCGCTACGCCGCGAGTTGGAAGGCCAAGCACGCTGACGGCACTGAAGACTGGGAGCATCGCGTGAACGACAACCAGCTCGATCTCGTGCCTGAGGGCGAGGGCTACAAGATCATCGCGGGCATGTAGTGGCGCGATTCCATAGAATCGTCGGCACCAGGAAATTCGCGGGAGCGAACTTCGGGTTTGGGCGAAGCCCAAGTAGGCCGTCTAGTGCCGCGATTTGCAGCGAAGCTGCTGAGTCCGCAGGCCCCGGCCTCTCGACGGAATCACGGCACTAGGTGCCGCTCACACTCGCGCACGTGTCGGATCTGCACGTCTCGACGTTCGGAGATACGTTTCATGACCGAGCGCGCATCGTGAAGCGATCGGCGCGCGTCGCGGACACGAGCGCGGCGCGCCTCGAGGTCGTGTGGTCCGAGGCGGGCTGGAGAGTGCTGCGCGAGCGAGAGACGCGCGGCAAGAAGCTGCACATCGTCGACCCCGACGGCTACGCTCACCCGCTGCCGAGTAAATCGCAGAGCACGCTCATCGATCCGATCGAGCGGGCCGCGGAGAAGGCGTGCAGGCTCGAGGCTCGTCGCGCCAAGACCCTCGCGACCGCGGATCCGAGCCTCGGCGCGCTCGCGACGCTTGCAGAGTCGACGCCCAAGAACTCGAACGTACGTCTCTTGCGCGCCGTGCGGCAGGTGGAGGCGAGCGACGTCGACTTCGTCGCGATCACAGGTGATCTCACGGACGACGGGGACGGCTACGAGCTCATCGAGGCAGCGTTCGATCGTTGGAAGTCCGCGGGCAAGCTGCTCGCGGTTCCTGGCAATCACGATCTGTACTTGTTCCCGCTCGCCGGCAGCGGCAGACCGCGCCCGTCACAGGCGAGCAAGCGCGCGGCGTGGCTCGCGTTCGCTAAACGCATCGGCCTCCTTGTGCAGACTTGCGGCGCGTGGGTGCGGGAGCTGCCGGAGTCCGATACGATCATCGTCGGGCTCGACACCTGCGTGCGGCCACAGCGCCGTTTCTTCCGACACAACGGCGCCGTGGGCGAAGAGCAGCTCGCGTGGCTCAAGACCTACGCAAGCAGCAACGCATGGAAATCGGCGCGCCACCGCGTCGTGATGCTGCATCACCACGTCGTCCCTCTGCCGCACGGGGTGGGGCGTCGCGCTCCAAGCGAGATCGGGATGCGCCTGGACGACGCCAAGAGCGCCGCGGAGATCTTCGACGAGATCGGAGTGACGCTCGTGATGCACGGACATCGGCACATCAGCGAGGAGCGTCAACCCGCGGGGTGCAAGTTTCGGTTGCTGGCTGCGCCGTCACTCACGCTCGGCTGCCGCAGCGGAGACGGGCCGAGCTTCTGGCGCGTGAAGCTCGACGAGAACGTGCACAGTACACGCGTGTACATCGACCTCGAGCCCGTTGACGAGGACGAAGACCCTGGAATCAGCACCGAGCAGCTACCCGAAGCGGATATCCACGATCCGAGCTAGTGCCGCGATTCCGTCGAAACGACGGGTGCTGCGCACGAGCAGCTTCGCCGCAAATCGCGGCACTAGACGGTCTACTTGGGCTTCGCCCAAACCCGAAATTCGCTCCCGCGAATTTC
>JANYHY010000374.1 GCA_025362165.1 Myxococcales bacterium
GAGGGATTCGAACCCTCGGTACCCTTGCGAGCACACATGATTTCCAATCATGCACCTTCGGCCACTCGGTCATCTCTCCAACGACTGCGCGCCTCCTTAGCACGGCTTGCTAGGCCAGCGAACCTTAACGGCCCCACGCGCGCAGGGCCGCGGAGAGGCCAGGATCGAACACCACCGTCTCACCGCTGACGGGCGGCGTGGCGAAAACGGACGTCGCAGCGCTGCGCATGAGCATTTCAGAGAGCGGGAGCGTGCTCGACGCATCGGTCGCACACGCCGCGTCGAGATCCAGGTCGCAGAGCTGCGATTTGTCGGCGGTCCCGAACAACACGAGCGAGCCTTCGCGCAACGAAATCTTGCCGCGCGCGCCCGTCGCTACGATTGATCGCTCTTGCTGCGCGGCCGCCGCGTCGATGACGTCGATGCCGCCGAAGGTCGGCGGCGCCGTGAGCCCGAGTGCGGACAGGATCGAGCGCGCGAGATCGAGCGACGACGTCGGCGTGCTCACTCGAGCCGCTGGCGGGCCCGACCCTACCGGGAGCTTCACCACGAGCGGCAGAGTGAGCGTGGTCTCGTCGAGCGTCGCGTCGTCGCCGAACGGGACATGCGAGATGGAAGACGTCGCCGCGTCACCGGTCACGAACACCGCGGTCTGATCCTCTTCGCCCGCTTCCCGCAGCGCGGCAAGCAGCTTGGCGATCGCTGCGTCGTGTGCGCGCATCTGGAGATCGAAGAGCGCCCACGCTCGCACGCGATCCGTGTCTCCGAACCGAACCTGCGGCGGCACGCGGCGCGCCTTCGCCAAGATCTCTCCTGCATGTCGCGGCTCGATCGATCCCGCGTACGCGTCTGGCGGTACTGTCTTCAGCTCCTCTGCGTTCGCGTCCCAAGGCGGGTGCCCGCCGCGCGCGTGCAAGACCACCAAGAAGCGCTCGCCCTTGTGCTTGGCGATCCACTGCACTGCGTCGTCGAAGATTCGCGTCGCGGAGTCCACTGCCGGCATCGTCGACTCGAAGTCCACCCAGTCACGATCGAAGCCGTACGGCGCGCTCGTCGTCGGGTTCGCTGTGAACATCGCGGATTGAATCCCAGCGTCGCGTGCAGCCCGCGCGATCGTCACGGGCTCGGGCGACATACGCGCCGCCTCGTCCTCTGCGCCATGCTGTGGCGGCAGCACGCCCGTGAGCAAGCTCGCGAATGATCCGCCTGCCCAGCTCGTCGTGGCTCGATGGTGCTCGAAGACGAGACCATCCTTGCCGAGCGCGTCGAGCGTCGGCATCGCAGTCTTGCCGGCGTAGAGCGAGAGCTGCGAGGGAGGCGCTTGGCCCAAGACGATGACGAGCGCGTTTCGCGCCGGCTTTCGCGCGGGTGTAACTGGCGACGCGGACGCTGTGACACGCGCGCCACCGAGCAGTGCGCGCACTCCGTTCGACGCGCTCGGGATCGAGATCTCGATCGCCATGATCCCGCCGCTCAGCTCGTCCGGAATCGCGATCGTCGCTGGCGTCCACGTCGTGTCGTTTGCGTGGAGCGTCGCGAGCTCGCGCGGCGCCGCCCGATCCTTGACCGCGCGCACTACGACGTCTGCGTTGCCCTTCCCTGCCGCCGCGTACGCGAGCTCCAGCGTGGCGCCGTGAGGGACGAAACCGACGCAACGAATGAAGCCTGGCGCCGGGAGCGAGACAGCGCGCTTGGCGACACCACCTACGGACTGAGTCACGATTGCGTCCGCGCGAGTCGTCGCCGCGTACGAGGGCTCGATCTGCGCGCCGACCCGGATCCAATCGATCTGCGCGATCGCATCGTTCGTCGAGCCCTTCGGCACTCCATTGAAGCGGATCATGAGCTGATTGGTGCCCGCGTTGATCGTCGCTGCGGTTCCGTGTGCGCTGACGAGCTTGGTCTCGCCCTTCGCGAGCGACCACGTGCCCACCGCGTGTCCGTTGATGTAGACGCTCGCGCTCTTGGCGAGCAGGCTGTGCACGCGCGCGTCGACGAATAGCTCTGGTTTGCCTGCGTCCGTGGTGCCGAGCGCGAGGCCGCTCGACGGCGGGACGAAACGCATCGTCAACGTCTTGTCGGTGACGCGCTCCCAAGTCGCGCCGTCGCGCTCGATGGTCGCCGTTGGCTCTTTGATCGCGAGGTCCGCGTGCGCGCGCGGCTCGCCGAGATCGAGCACGACGCCCTCGTGGCCCAACGTGCAGCCATCGGAGCGCTCGACCATGTCGATCACCAGGCGTCGATCGCTCTGGGTGCTCGCGTCGAGCGTGTCCGCGACGGTCGCCGACGCGCTGGGAATGGTAGTCGGGTCGTGGCGCTTGGACGAGCACGCCGCCACCACGAGCGCGGCGAGCAAGCCCGCGTGCTTCAAGGCGTCGTCAAGTCGACGCGCGCGACCTTGCCGTCTCGCACCATCACGGTGCGCTGCCGGTCTCCGCACTTCACCGCATGCGATCCCGAGGCCAGCGTCGCGTGCATCGGGCCACGTCCGCGCTCCGTCCCGTCCACGAGCACTGCGACTCCGGCCGGCGCGGTCACGTCGATCCACCCCTCGTTCTTACCTACCGCCGCGCCTCGAGGCAAATCCGTGTAAGTTACATCTGTTGTCGGAGCCGCCGCTACTTGTGTCGGCTCTGGCGGAGCGGGAGTGAGGGACGACTTCACGCCAACACCCAGCAGCACGACCGCGGCGACCAGACCGAGGGCCCACTTCCAACCATCGCTCTTCGGCGGCTCACGCTTCGCGGCCTCCGCGGCCATCGGAGTTCGAGCGAGCTTCTGCGGCTCCTTCGGCGCGGGTCGACGCTCTTCTTCCTCTTCTTCTTTGGCGTCGAGATCTTCGCGAGAGTCCTTGGTCGACATAGGCGTCGATATCGGCGTCGATATAGGCACAGAGGGCGTCATCGGGTGCACCTCGACGATCGTCTCGTTCTCAGTGCGATCAGGCTCGGGCGGATTCGATCGCGGCTTGAGCGCGCTCGGCTCGACGAGCGGCGGAGGCGTCGACGACACGTGACGGCGCGGGTCCGATGAGCGGTCGCTGATCTCCTTCATCACCGCGTCCGCCAACGACGACGGCGCTTGGTCGGGCTTTGGCTCGGGCTTTTTCGCAGTCGCCTCTTCGAGGAGCTCGTCCAGTGAATCTTCGGAGGGCATCCGCTTTCGCACGATGCGCGGCGGCGGCATTTGGCTCGATCGGAGCGCTGACATCGGCGCGTGCGCGCGCGCAGGAGCACCGCGCAAGATGCCGAGCGCGTCCTCGATCGCGGCGGGCAGCAGATCTTCGCCGTCCTCGGTGTCCACGGAGAGGATCGCTCCACGCGACGCGAGATCGCTCACGACATCCTCGATCAAGCTCGGCATCGCGTTGCCGGACGAGAGCACGTCCGCGACGAAGTGCCCTTCGGCGATCATCCGAACGATGGAGCGGGCGGGCTCCGGCGTCGACGAGAGGTAGCCGGGGAGCATCTCTGGATCGAGCTCCACGCGCGTACGCCGGCCGACGAGCATGGTGGGTACGAGCGAGAGCGCGCCGCGCGCGGAGGCGATGGGCCTCGCCAGCAGCGTCGCTAGCGTCCCGGTGAGCTCACCCTCGATCGCGCCGCTCGAAGCCGGAGCGACGACGAAGCGACCCGCGCCCACGCCGAGCAGCGACGCGAGCGCTGGCTCGCCGCGCGTGAAGTTGCCTTCGCCAGAGGTCTTGGACGCACGCTTTGGCGCGCCGTCGCGGATCTCGATTTCATACAGACAGGAAGCGTCGCGCACCGAGACGCGCGCGTTGGGACGCAACGCGCACACGAGCTCGAGCAGCGATCGAGGCGTGACCCCGTCGAGGCGGCCGCGGATCTCGCCGGTGCCCTTGAGGCGAGCCTCGACCCGCGCACGCGGCCAGAGCGCTTCACGAACACGCGCGAGCACGGCGCGCGCGTCTGTCTCTTTGCGCAGATATGCGGCTGCGCTCCCGCCGAGCTCACGCACGCGCTGGAGGAGATCCTCCTTCCAGGAGAGCAGGATCACAGGCGTGTCACGCAGCGCGACGTCACGCTTGAGCGCGCGCGAGAGCGCGAAGCCGTCGAGCTTGGGCATCAAGATGTCGCTGATGACGAGATCCGGCGACTCGCGCATGGCGAGATCGAGCGCGGTCTGACCGTCGAGCGCTTCGAACACGATGCAACCGCTCGTGCGTAGCAGGTCCGACAAGAACCACGTGACGCCGGGATCGTCGTCCGCCACGACCACGCGCCGTCCTTCGAGGACCACGTCCGTCGCAGCTCCACGGCCTCTCGGGCGTGCGCGATCGGCGCCGGGGATGTCCGGGTTGAGCCAGGGCGCAAGCAGCGCGGTGCCTTCGGGTCCGCGACCTGCGAAGCGAACCTCTCCATTCGTCCGCGCGGTCACGACCTCACGTACGCGCGAGATAGCGCCCCAAACCGCGGCCATGATCTCGGTGCCCTCGCCGAGCGACACGCGTCGATTCCGAGACATCGCGGGCACGGCCTCGACGAGCGCGCGATGGACCTCGGCCGCGAGCCGCTCTCCGAGTTGCTCCACCGTGGGCTCGCCTAGCGTCATGCGGATGGTGCGACCTTCGCGCTGATCGACGACCTCTTCACAGATGCTGCGGAGCGCGTCCGCAGAGAACGGGGCAGTTAGTGTGCGAGACACACCAAGCGCCAAGAAACGACTGGAGACCTCGCTGCTCATCTCGCCGGCCACGATCACGGGGACCGGCTCGGTCAGCGGGTCGTCCGCGAGCGCTTCGACGAACTCCGCCGCCGACTCGACGCGGGGATCGAGGATGACGACATCGGGAGCGAGAGCGCGCGCCATCTCGACGGCGGACTGCACGTCTTCGGTGCGTTCGCACTCGACGTGCCGTGACGCGCGATCCGCCTCTTCGGCGAGCATCTCCGCGAGCGAATCTGGTCCGACCACGAGCGCGTTCAATGGTGGTGAAGACGGAAGCTCGGCCTTCGACGGTCGCTCCTCGGGAATCGCCTCTTCCTTGGTGACCTCGTCGGCATTCGGTTGCTTTGACTCCGCGGCGTCCGCGGGCGACCAGGCGAGCGCGGGGAGGTCGTCGAGCACCTTGGCCAGGTCCAGCAGAGTCTTTCGTGAGAGGCCGCCCGCGCCAGCCGCATCCAGCGCCGCCTCGGCCTCCGCAAGAGCGCGCGCCATCACGTCGAAGTGGAGCATGCGTGCGCCGGTGCCCATCGCGTGGACCTTGCGGCGTAGCTCGTCGCGCGCGGATTTCGAGCCAAGATCCGCCTCGAGCGCGGCGAGGCTCGCGCGCGCATCCGCGACCTTCTTGCCCAGCGACGCCACGAACTCGGCGCTCACGCCGCTGAGCCCTTGACCGGTTCGCTCCCCCGCTTGCGCGTCTCTGCTCATCACCCTCGGGCCCTAACATGATTCTTCCATAAGTGACCAATTTCGCGCGGTGCATTACAGAGGAGCGGTGAGCGACCTCCACGTTCGAACGGCTACATCCGAGGACCTCGAGCGCCTCTTGCACATCCACATCGCCGCGTTCCCCGACGCGCGCGGGATGACGGCGCGTCGCCGTAACTTCGCGGACAATCCGCTCGGCTCGCTGGAGGACCTCCACGTGATCGAAGGAGGCGGGCGCGTCCTCGGCCACGCGTTCCTCTTCAGGCTCGGCGTCTGGTTCGGCGGCAAGCGCGTCGCTGTGGGCGGCGTCGCGAGCGTCGGCGTCGCGCCCGAGGCGCGCGGGCGTGGCGTCGCGCGATCGTTGATGAGTCAACTGCACGCCACGAGCGCGGGGCGCGGCGACGCGATCACGATGCTCTACGCGTTCCGTTACGACTTCTACGCCAAGCTGGGCTACGCACGGACGGGCACTGCTCATCGCGTCGTGTTCTCACCGCGCGCCGTGCCGCAGGATTGGATCAAGCGAGCGCGCGCAGCGTCCATCAGGCCTGCGCGCGGCGACGATCGCGCCCAAATCATGTCGATCTACGAGCTAGAGGCGCAGCGCGGTCATGGGCAACTCGATCGGCCGAGCGCTCTCTGGGACCACTCGCTCCTGGACGAACGCGTCCACACGCTCGTCGTCGAAAGCGCGCCGAAAGAGATCTCGGGCTACGTGTCGTTCGAGCACCTTCAAGAGGAGTCTCACGCAGCGGTGCGCGTGCGCGTGCGTGACTTGGCCGCGCTCGACGACGCCACACGACGAACCCTCCTCGGAGCTCTCGGTGCTCAAGGCGATCAGGCGACGGCGATCGAGCTGGACCTCGCCTCTGACGATCCGTTCATCGCGGCGCTCGGTGAGATCGACGCTCACCGGCACGGCACTGCAGACCTCGAGCACTCGTTCGGTACACTCACCGGTGGACCGGTCGTGAGCGTCCACGACGTCGAGCGAGCGCTCTCGGCTCGCGGATATCGAAATGACGGCGAGGCGACGTTCGTCGTCGACGGCGTGCCGTGGACGGTCTCGACGCGCGAAGGCCACGCCACCGTGCGGCGCTGCGACAAGACCGGCGTTCACGTGAGCGCATCTGTGATGGGAGCGCTGGCGTTCGGCTCCTTGACGCCGACGGGCGCGCAAAGACTCGGATGGCTGAGCGGCGAGCCGGCTGAAATCAAGGCCGCGAGCGATCTCTTGACGTGTCCAGCATTCTTCACGCGAGACCACTTTTGAGCGAGCCCGTAGAGCCGCGAGCACCTTGGGGGGAGCGCGGGGGATCGGCTGCGCTCATCGCCACGGTGTGGTCGGGGTTCGCGGCGCTGTCGGCTGCGCTTCGGACGGCGTCCGACGGAGACGTCGGCGCGCTGGACGCGTGGTCTTTCTGCGCGGCAGCGATCGCTCCGATCATGCTCGTCTCGATCGCGTTGTTGCGATCGGCGCGCTCTGGCGCGAAGGCTCTCGGCGGTGACGACCTCGGCGGCAAATTAATCGGCGTCGCGGCGTGGCTCCTCGTGATGACCGGAGCGCTCGCTCGCTTCGGCACGGTCCTGCGCGAGAAGACTCACCACCACGCGCTCGCGAGCGCGACCTTTTCGCTCGGTGCGCTCGTGCTCGGCGTGATCGCGGGCTTGCTCGCGACGCGCCTCGTCTTGTGGGTGTCCGCGTCACAAGCCAACAAGCGCGTCGCGGGCGCTATCGTTGCGATCGGTGCGCTCTTGGTCTTCCGCGAGCTCGCTCATGGACTCGTCGCTTTGGATCCTCTCACCCGAGCGTGGGTCGTAGACGTGACGATCTCCTCGATTTGCGCGGTGTTTGGCGCTCTCACGCCGGCGGTGACCAAGTTGCCTGCGCGGCTCGGCTGGCTCGCTCTCGCTGCGCTGCTCGTCGCGGGTTGGGCAGGCAGCTCCGCGCGTGAGCTCGGTCCGCGCTTGTCAGAGCACGCTCCGCTGCAAGGTGCGATTCGAAGCAAGCTTCCCTGAGCTTGCTTCGCGGCGGTGGGCGCGCGATCGTTCGTGCCGTGAAGCTGCGTTCGCCGACCTTGTTATTTCTCGCCGCCATGTCGCTCGCGACCGTGGGGTTCGCCGACGACGCGCAGGTGACTCCGAAGACGAGCCCGTCCCCAGCCGCGCGCGGGTTGGTGGTCCTCGGAGTTGGCGACTCGGCAGATGCCACCTGGCCGCTCGCGCAAGCGGTGTACGGCAACGACGTGCTGCGACCCGCGGAGCTCGACGAGGCGCACGCGCGTGTCCTCGCAGGTGAGTCGCCGGACGCGAGCGCGCCGCGTGACGTCAAAGAACTGGCGGAGCTTCGCGCTGGCGTCCACGGCGACGACGCACCATCCCAAGCGCTGCTCGTGAACATCGCCGCGCGCGTCCATGTGCGGAGCGTGCTCGTCTTGTTCGCGAGCGCGGACGCTGCGCCCTCTGCGCGTCTGTTCACCGCTGACTCTGGGTTCGACGCCGCGACCTACGCGCCCGATGACGGCTCGCGCGCGTGGTCGGGGACGGTCCGATCCCTGTCGCGTATGTTTACAGGCCCCAGCTCGAGCACAAATCCAACACCGTCCGTCACGGCGACCGCGCTACCTGCGTCGCCTCCCGCAGCGCCGCGATCCGAGCCTAAACCAGCCTCTAAACCGTTCTATCTCTCTCCGTGGTTCTGGGGCGCGATCGGCGCCGCGGCGTTCGGCGGGCTCGCTGTCTTCTTGGTGACACGTGACACGAGCGATGGGCAGATCCATCTTCAGATGCAAGTCCCCAAATGAAGCGCGCCCACCAACTCGTCGCTTGGCTAGCCATGGTGTTGGTCATGTTGTTCGCGCCCGCGGTGCGCGCGGAAGAGCAACCCGATGCGCCACCGGACGCGCCGATGATGATCACGGGCGTGGAGCTCTCTCCGCTGCCATCGGGGTTCGTCACCACCCGAGTTGGCGATTGGCTTAGCGTCGCCTATCCCAAGGGGATGGAGTCGCGAGTCTCGGAGATCACGAGCATCGCGGACGAGTACAAGACCGAGCTCGAGGGTCGCTTCGCGCAACCGATCCTCGCTCACATCGAGCTGCGCTTGGCGCGTGACGCCGAAGAGATGGTGGAGCTCTCTCCAAAGAACGCGCCGCCATTCGACTACGCGACGGCCATGGCATACGGCTCGTTGCATTTGATGGTGATCTCCAACATCGAGCCGCGCACCAAGGAGGGGACCAACCTCGAGCAGACCTTCCGCCACGAGCTCGTGCACCTCGCGCTCGAAGACGCGGTGGGATCTCACCGCGTGCCACGCTGGTTCAACGAGGGGCTCGCCGTGAACTTCTCTGGTGAGAACTCTTTGGATCGCCAGACCTCTCTCATGAACGCAGAGCTCAGCGGCAAGGTGGTGCCGCTCTCGGAGGCGTTCAACTCGACCAACTCGGTCGACGTAGCGTACGCGGAGAGCGCGGACTTCGTGCGCTTCTTGCTGCGCGACGAGGACCGCGGCCGCTTCGCTTCGCTCATCTCGCGAACGCGCGACGGTCAAGCGTTCGATGGCTCTCTCGGCGACGCATACAGCTCCGACATGCGCAGGCTCGAGTACCAGTGGCGCGAAGATCTGTCGCACCGCTTCAGCGTGATCCAAACGATCACGGGCGGCTCGGCGCTCTGGGTGGTCGCCGCGGGCGTGCTCGCGATCGCTTGGATCAAGCGCCGCAGAAAAGCGAAAGAGACGCTCAAGCGCTGGGAGGCCGAGGAGGCCGCCGCAGAGGCTCGCGCGCGAGCGATCGCCACGATGCCAGTGACGGAAGAGACCGCGAGCTCGGTCGTCGTTCGCACCGTCGAGGTGCCGCGCGTCGAGGCCGACGGCGACTGGCACACGCTGCATTAGTCATGATGGGGAGGCACGCTCAGTTCGGCAGCACGGTCGGGCAACCCTCGATCACGCGAACCTCGAGGACCTCACCGCTCAACACTTTCGCACAGGCAGCGCCCACGAGACTGACCGTGGAGCCGTCGAGAGTCCAACCGTTCGCGGGGTCCTTCGGCAAGATGTTTCCGTCCGCGTAGACGTTCACGAGCGACGGATCTTGCGGCGTCGACTTCAGCGGGAACGTGCACGTCGCGGTGATCTTCGCGGCGACCTGCGCGAGCACCGTCGTGAACGCGGTGGTGTCGTTCGTGTCGACGCGAAAGTATTTCGGAGCGGCAGCGCGCGCAGTGCCGCCGGCGGTGGCGAGGTCATCGAGCAACGTCGCGTACGGCGCGCTCCCCGGAACGCCGATGACGTAGACTGGAATGCCGGCCTGCGCCAGCGCGGCGGTCGCTGCGATGGTAGGCGCGGAATCGAGGCAATTCTCGGGTCCGTATTTGTTGACGGTGCAACAGTTGACCCCGTTGGGTATGCACCCAAGAGCTGCGCTCTCGATGTTGGGGATGCAACTGGCCGATCCGCACGCGGCCGCCCCGTTGCAATTGGGACCGCCGTCGGTCGCGAGGATGATGAAGGTCTTGCCTGGCAACCCCTTCAACTTCGGCTCGAGCGCAGACAGCGTCGCGGCCGTGGGCGTCCCTCCTGCGGCGGGCCCGGACGTGAGGGCGAGCAGCGAGTTCGCGACCCCGCTGAGTTGACCCGGGGCAGACGGATTGTCGCCGCGACGCACGCTGAGGATCTCGTTGCCTGCCGAGCAGTCCTTTCCGTTCAAGGGGAAGACGGTCGCGCCCACCGAGATGCGCGCGCCGAGCTTCGATATGATGTTCGCGACCGTGACGCGAATCGTGGTCCACTTGTTGTTGTCATTCATGCTGCCCGATCGGTCGAGCACGAAATACACGTTGGGCGGGTCGCCGAGGATCGGCACCTCCGTGCAGCTACACACGCCCTCGCTAGGACCGTACGCGCACGTCGGCGCCCTGCCGGTGTCCAGATTGAAACCGCTCGCGTCGCGACTGCGCGTGTCGATGACGTCATCGCCGAGCGACGCAGGGTGGCTGCTCCCGCACGCGGCGAACAAGACGGCGCCCAAGACCGCGGCGCTAGCGAATACCAACCGCCTCACGATCGGCAAGTCTAGCAGAGGGAAGGTTTGGGCGCCCTCGGCGGTGGACTCTTCATGATCTCCCGCTGGAGCGTGATCCTCAGCGCGATCATTCGAGTGGGCTTGGTGATCGCAACGCTCCTCGCGTTCGGCACCTTCCCTGGCAGCGTCGGGAGGAACGCGCGGTTCATCGCATCCGCGCCACCCATGCCGGACTCCATCGGTGATCGTGATGCGTCGTTGAGCGTGACGTGCAAGGACGAGACTGGAGCCGCGCTCTCGGACGCGATCGTCGTGGTGCTCACGCTCGTAGATGGTGTCGCCTATGAAGCCGCGCGCGGAGCGACCGACGAGCACGGCGCGGTCACGCTCGACAGACTCCCGCGCGGCGAAGCTTGGGTGCTCGCGAACGCGACGGGGCGCGCGCGCGCGTCTTCGCACTCTCTGCTCGTGCAGCGGCGAGAGATCGACCTCGTGTTGCCGAGAGAGCAGTCTTTCGACGTGACTGTGAAAGACGCGGACGGAAACACGATCGAAGGCGCGACCGTCGAGGCCCGGGGCGCAGAGCCGTTGCCCATCGGCGCGACGACGGACGCGGCGGGTCGCGCGCACGTAGGACGGTTGTCGCAGGGACCGTGGTCGTTCACCGTGCAAAAAGCCGGCTACGACAAGGCGACGCTGCGCAGCAAAGACGGCGAGAGCGTCGCGATCACGCTGCGGCGCTTGGGTTCGATCCTCGTGCACGTGGTGCGCGCTGACGGCTCACCTGCACAAGACGCGCGTGTGCAGATCGCGGGCAGCGCGCTGTGGCCCGCGCGAGAGGGCAGGACAGGCGACCTCGGCATGGTGAAGCTCGCAGGCCTCTACTCGGGTTCGTATGCGCTGCGCGCGACTTTGACCACGCACGCGTCAGCGACCGAGCTCGCGCTCACACTCGGACCGGGAGAAGACAAGGAGCTCACGCTGACGCTCCTGGCTGGGCGGATGGTCACGGTGCTCGCCGCGGACTCCGACAGTGACGACGCCGCTGGCATCTCGGGGGCGCGTGTCGTGCTCACCGAAGGAGGGCTCTCTCCCTTCCCGCTCGAGGCGCTCACGGACCGAAGCGGGCACGCGACGCTCGGTCCCATCGCCGCGGGGAGCGCGTATGTGTCCGCGCGCGCAGATGGCTACGTGCCCGTGAGCAAGCCCGTACCCGAACCGTTGACAGATCAAGTAAAGGTCGTGCTCGCGAAGTCTGGCGTGTTGCTCGGTCGAGTCACGGACGCGCGCGGGTTCCCGATCGCCGGCGCGACGCTGGAGGTCGTGGGCACGGACGCGCTCGGCGGACCGATCGCGGATGACCCTAAAAGAAGCCGCTTTCGTGACGCGCAGTTCGACGCCGTGCTGCCGGGTCCGTCGGCGCTCGTCCCCGCGGGCGAGCTCGGCGTGTTGCCTGGACCCGTGCCGCCGATCCCCAAAGCTGGTGAGCGAGTGCTGGGGTTCTCATTGCCTGGCGCTCCACCATCGCTCGATGCGCCGTGGGTGACGAGAGCGGACGGCACCTTCGAGCTGTCGCCAGTCACGCCTGGCCGAGTGCGTGTGCTCGTTCGTCACCCAGAGTTCGTCGAGGCGCTGAGCGACGCCGTCAGTCTCGCGCCTGGTGGTCGCAAAGAGGACATCACGATCGTGCTCCGCAAAGGCGGCGCGATCGAGGGGCGCGTCGTCGACGCGAGCGGACGACCTGTCGGCGGAGCACGCCTCGAGGTGGTCGCGACCCGCGGCTCCTTCGCGCGAACGACGCGCACCGCGACAGACGGCAGCTTCGCGTTCTCGTCAGTGCCGGACGCGTGCACGCTCGACGTCTATCGCGACGAAGACGCGCTGCATCCAAGGACGCGCGTATCGGCGATCGTTCCCGAGGACGGCACACGCGAGCTCGTGATCACGCTCCCTGACGAGCGTGACCCGATCACCGTGAACGTCCGCGACGGTCGTGGGTTCGTGGTCGCTGCGGTCCAACTCACGCTCTGGTCCTTGGACCCGAGTGTTCCGCTGCGCGAGACCGCGTTCACCGACGAACATGGAGACGCGACCCTGCAAGGGGCGCTCGGGCTGCCCGCACGCATCGAAGCGCGCGCACCAGGTCACGCGACGAAGGTCTCGAGGCACGACGCGCTCGGCGCTCACGTCGACGTCCTGCTCGAAGAGGGAGTCACCGCGATCGGGATAGCGCGCGCAGCCCGCGGAAATTCGCCAGTTTCCGCGACGATTGCAGTCTACACGGACCTCGGACCTGTCACCGCGAGCGCCGCTGAAGACGGGACCTTCGAGCTAAAAGATCTCGCGACCGGGCCCGCGCGCGTCGTCGTGCGCGCTGCGGGGTACGCTCCGATCGAGAGACCTATCAACCTCACAGCGACGTCGAGCGGGCGACCGACGGATCTCGGGAAGTTCGACCTAGAGACCGAAGCCATCGTAGACGGTGTCGTCGTCGACGCGCGCGGGGACCCGGTGCCCGGCGCGCGGGTCGCCAAGGATCGCGCGCCAACCTTCCTCCCTTCCGGCAAGCCGGTGGGTTTGGCGATCGCCGACGCCAAAGGGCGCTTCTCTCTCGGCGAGCTCGGCGAGGGCACGATCTGGCTCGAAGCCTATGCGCCTGATGTCGGGACGGGTCGCGCGAGCGTGCACGTCAACGCGGGTCGAACCACGAAAGACGTGAAGCTCGTCCTGTCGCCGAGCGGCAAGACCGCGGTCGAACCTGCTGCGACCGGTGGAGTCGCGGTCACCTTGGGCGAGGCGAGCGGCGAGTCGCGCGTCGTCGTGATCATCGCGGTCGCACCCGGTAGCGAAGCAGAGCGAAGCGGGCTTCATCCTGACGACGTGATCGAGACCGTTGATGGCGCAAGTGTCTCCACGATGGAAGACGCGCGCGCCAAATTGAGCGGCCCCATCGAGCAAGACGTCGTGGTGAAGGTCACGCGCCAAGGCAAGAGCGAGACGCTGCGCGTGAGCCGCGAGCAGGTGAGACGTTAGGTGTGAGCGCGTTAGCCCGCGCATGGCGTCGGGACGCAGACCCAATGGAGCTTGCTCACGCTGAAGATGCACGACTGCTCCGGTGCGTTCGGTGACGCCTTACAGTCCGCATTGTCGACGCACTCGTCGCCTGGCGCGTGACAGAAGTAGCCCATTTGTCCGCTCGAAATCCCGCTCCGACAGCCGACGTCGATGTTCACTCCCGACGGTGAGCACGCGAACGGCGCGCACTGCGCATCGAGTCGACAGTTGCCGTTCACGCAGACATTCGCGCCGGCGCTCGACGGGTCACGACACAGACAGACGCCCGCGCCGCACTTGGTGTCGGTCGTGCACTGATCGTAGCTGCACGTGTTGCCGCCCGAGCCGAGCGCGAAATTGCAGCGACCGTTCGTGCCCTGCGTGCAGTCACCGTCCACTTTGCACGGACCCTGGCCGATTGGCTGGGGCATGCCCGCGTCGCGCGTCGTTGGACAGTCGGTCGCGACAGCGCGATGAACGACAGGCGTGCGCGGCGGCGTCACCGATGCATCGTTGTCGGTAGTGCTCGTGGACGATGCGCACGCGCTCCCGATGATTGCGCAAGCAAGGACGATGACACGCATACTCGAGACGATAGCAACTCCCAGCTGGCTCTTGCGAGCCACTCGGACAAAACCTTCTCCATTGATCATGCCGTTTGGCATGATCAACTACCAGAGGAGGCCGCTTCGCTTCGTCTCTCCGTCGGAGGCCCATCGCGCGGCGAAGGCGTCGCGCACGACCTGTTCGGCGAGCTTTCCCCGCGGAGAAAAGCCCCACTCCGCCTCTTGCGAGACGTCGTCGGGATCGCTGTACACGCGCCAGATGAAGAGGCCCATCACGCTCGGCTCGTCCAAGAGCGGGCGCATGAGAGCGTGATACGCGAGGGCTTGGGCGCGCTCGTCCACGCGCACCTGCTTCATCGCGTCCGGCCACACCCACGGCTTGATCGCGGGATCGGGGCGCGTCGTGTAGCCGATCTCCGTCATCAGCACGGGCTTGTTCCAAGTCGCCGCGAGCTTGCTGACGTTCGCGCGAACTCGCTCTCCGCCGGCGGTGAGCTCTTGTAGCGTCGCGCCATCACGATCGGCGAGCGGATAGAACGCGTTGATGCCGATGACGTCGAGCGCGCCGAGGATGATCGTGTCTTGTACGTCGTCCCAGTTCGCAGAGTAGGTGATCGGCCCGTGATAGATCCCGCGCAGCTGAACGAGCAGCTCGCTGAAGCTCGGCGCGCGACCAGAGGTGACCCAGCTCCGTAGCTCGACGCCAGCGCTGAAGAGCTCCACGTGCTCGTCTTCCGCGACGCGCGCCCACGTCTTGACGAAGTCGCCGTAGCTCGCGGTCCAGCGAGCCCAGCCCTCGTCGGTTTTGGGATCGATGAGCGCGCGCCACTCGCCGCTCTCCACCCAGAGGTGCGGCACGAGCATCACGTGCAGCCCGCGATCGTGCGCTTGGGTGATCGCGAGTCGAATGTCTGACTCGTTCTTCGCGAAGGGTGCCTCGAACGTGAGATCGACGCCTGTGCCGCTGAGATCAGCGACGCGACCGAACGGCGTGATCGCGATCCACGTCGCCCCCCAATCGCGGCTCTCGTCGAGCGTTCGCTCGTAGGCTGCGGTGCCGTAGCCGCGACCGGGATGATACGCGTTCTCGATCGGCCCGACGGTCACGCCACGGATCGCGTCACGGCCCGAATCGCGCCACGCGGTGGGTGAGGCAGGGAGCGCATGCGCGCTGGAGACGAGCGCCATCGCCGCGATGAAAAAAATGAGTCTCACGCGCCCTCCATGACTTCGTCCGTGAGGTCGGCCAGGGTGTCGGCGACGTGATCTGCACCGGCTTCCAAGAGCGCCGCGCGCGGGTACGAGTGCGTGATCGCGATGCAACGAAGGCCGGCTGCTTTCGCGGCGACGACCCCGGCGACCGAGTCCTCGACGACGATCGCGCACGCGGTTGCCCCGAGCTTGCGGATGCCGAGCTGGTAACCCTCCGGATCGGGCTTGCAAGCGCGCGTGTCCTCTGCGCTCACCACGAACGAGACGAGGGCTCGCACTTTCATCACCCCGAGGCAGTGCTCGATCTCGTGGCGAAGCGCGCCGGACACGATCCCCACAACGCCGCGAGCCGCGCGGCGCTGCACGAGCTCTGCCGCACCATCGAAGACGCGCAGCTCGGTCGCGATCGCGCGCATGTAGACGGGGACCTTCTCCTCGATCAGCGCGCGGACGATGGCGTCGGTCGCGGGCATGCCACGATCGCGCAAGATGGCGGCGAACGCGCCAAAGTCGTCGAAGCCCAGATAGCGGTCGGTGTACTCGGCGTCGGTCAGCGAGATGGATCGTGTCGCGAGCACCTCACGAAACGCGCGCAGGTGGACCGCCTCGTCGTCGACGAGCACTCCGTTGAAATCGAAGAGCGTGGCGTTGATCATGAATTGGCTAAAAGTCGAGTGCTGCGCCTACGGTGAAGCCATAGCGCAACCACGCGCTCGAAGCGTCGGGCCGTGTTCCGTCATACGCTGGTTGAACGTCGAGGATGAGCGGTCGGGCCACCAAGCGCAGCGGCGCGGCCACGAGATAAGAGACCGCGAGCGCGAAGTGCGCTGCGGGTTGAACGCCAGAAGACGCGCCGCACTGAGGGACGAACACGTCGCCACCAACATCGCTCGCCGTGCCTGTCGCGAGGCCGAAGCCAGCGTCGAAGCTCGCGCGCCACAACGGCGTGATGCGAATCGCCGCTGTGCCGACCGCATGAACGAGCACCGACGCTCCCGTGTACTCAGCGGGGACCTTGCACTTGGGGTCCGTGGCGACGTTCGATACTCCAGCGCTCGTCCCCCAGGCGTCGCCGCTCACGCCGAACCGCAAACCCGCGCCGAGGAGCCAACGCTCGGCATCGAGCAGCGCGTAGGTCGCGAGCAGGTAGCCCATGGGCATGACCGAGCCGCTTGCGCCTCCATAACGCGGCACCGTCAAGCCGACGCCGCCCTCGATCGAGACGCGCCCGCGCTTGCCCGACGCGTGATCGGTCAACGCGTGGCCGCCCATTAAATCAGCCCCAATCACGATCGCGCGACCGAACTTCGCGTTCGCCTTGCCGAGGTACGAAGGGTAACCGTCTTGCTCCACGCGCACCTGATGAACACCCGGCGCAACATCGAGAGTGATCGGCGCCGCGCCCGCGATCTTGTCGTCGACGAACACGCGAGCGCCCGTGGGAGTGGAGGTCACGGTGAGCGGAGAGGTGCGGCCGTCTAGCGCCTCTCTCGTCGAGTTGGCGTCCTCGCGATCTTCCAGCGTGAGATCCTCGCGCTGCAAGTATGCGTCGAGCGCTTCGTGCGCGGCCTCTGGCTCGTCCAGCTTGAGGTGACACTTGGCGACGTTCCACAGCTCGCTCGACGGTCCGCCGAGCTTGAGCGCATGTTCGAAGTAGACGATCGCGTCTTTGTAGCGACCCTCCTTGTACGCGCGGACACCCTCTTGATCGAGGACACGCGCCTCGTCGAGTACGGCGGGATCCTTCGGCTCGTCGGCGCGCGCGAGGGCTGTGCCGATCAGCAGCAGGCACACCGTCCACGACAACCTTCGCATCGCCATCGCGAGACTAGGCTGAAACTAGGCTGAAACTAGGACGATTTTCGTTATTTCTGGCGGCGCGCCGACACGCGAAGGAGGGCCCACCACTCCGATCCCTCGGTTGACGTAGAGCGTGGTGCCACCGACCTCGTAGCGACCCGAGACGTAGCGCATGATGAGGTCCGCGGGTCGAAAGCCTGGGTTGACCTGACCGCCGTGCGTGTGACCGCTCAACTGAAGCGCGACTTCGCCCGGCCAGTAGTCCACCGTTTGCGGCTGGTGTGACAGCAAGATGCGCGGACGATCGGGCGGCACGAAGCTGGCCGCGCGCGTGAGATTGGGACCTTCACTGTCGTATCGCGGGGCCCACAGATCATCGACGCCGAGCAGCGCGAAACCGCCGCCATCGCGCGGTCGAATGAGGCGACCCTCGTTCCTGAGCAGGTCGACGCCGGCCCCGCGCAGCGCTTCGGTCACCGCGTCTGCGCCCGTGTAGTAGTCGTGGTTGCCGAGGATGGCCTTGATGCCATCGCGCGCTTCGAGCTTGCCGAGCGACGCGAGCAGGATAGGCAAGTAGGCGCGATCGAAATCGATCAAGTCGCCCGTGAGCACGATGAGATCGGCCTTGATCTCCTTCACGCGAGAGAGCGCGCGGTCGAGCTCGTCGCTTTGTACGAAAGTGCCGACGTGAAGGTCTGAGGCCTGCGCGATCGTGTATCCGTCGAGCGCCTTCGGGAGGCCGACGATCTTCACTACGAGCTCCTCGGTCACGTAGTCGTGGCGCCCGATCGCCGCTCCCCATCCGAGCGTGCCGCTGGTCGCCCCGAGCACGAGTGCCCCACCTACGCGCTCGATCGCGCGTCTTCGACCGAGCACGGCTTGGTCCTCGAGTTCGACCGCCGCGGGCAGATCTTCTTCGCTCTTCTCGACGGTCTTCTCGACGGTCTTCTCGACGATTGGCGGCGCAGTCGCAGGCGTCTTCTTCTTGCGCGCAGTTCGACCGATCGCGATCGCCATGAGGCGCACGAACGCGAGAGGGAGCGCGCCGATGAGGACGATCATGAGCTCGGTCATCGTCACCGCGTAGACGGCGGCGAAGAACGGCGAGTGCGAGTGGCTGGTGATCCACCGCGCAAGCATCGGCAACAGCACGAGCACCACGCCGATCACGCGCGCCTCACGCCCGCGATGTGCGAGACGCGGAAACGACGAGCGGATCCACAGCCACACCTGCAAGTGACCGAGCGCGGCCACGAAGAGCCACATGAACGTCACGAGGACGTAGCGCATCACAGGGTCCACCTCCCGAACACCACGCGCTCGATCCGCGCGTAGTCGCTCGCTCGATTCACCGCGCTGAAACCCCTGCGCTCGAAGAGCTCGGTCACGGCCGCAGCTTGACCCGAGCCAACCTCCATGGCCAGCGTCCCCCCCGAGACGAGCAACGCGGGAGCGCCGTTCACGATGCGGCGCGCGAAATCAAGCCCGTCCGCGCCACCGTCGAGCGCGAGTCGCGGCTCGTGTTTCACGATGTCTGGCGAGAGGCTCGAAACCTCTGCGCTCGCGATGTACGGCGGGTTCGCGGTCACCACGTCGAAGCGCCCAGTGATTCCATCCAAGAGATCCGCGCGCGCGAAGGCCACGTTGTATGCGCCGAGCCGCATCGCGTTGTCTCGCGCGACCTCGAGGGCTTCGGCGCTCGTGTCGGTCGCCATCACTTTGGAGGTCGGTCGCTCACGAGCGAGGGTGATCGCGATACAGCCCGAGCCCGTGCAGAGGTCGAGCGCGCGCATGGAGAGCGAGACCTGCGCGGTCTGCTTGAGCGCGACCTCCACCAGGCATTCGGTGTCCGGACGCGGGATCAACACGCGCGCGTCTACCTTGAAGTCTCTCCCGTAGAACTCACGAAACCCGCGTAAATAAGCCACCGGCTCGCGCTCACGCCTGCGCTTGACCAAGTCGCGGAACGCTGCGAGCTCCTTCGGATCGAGCGGCTTGCCGAGGTCGATGAACAGCTGCGTGCGCGCGACGCCAAGCGCGAACGCGAGGAGCACCTCTGCGTCGAGACGCGGGTTGTCGATCCCGCGCGTTCGAAAATCATCGGTCGCCCATTTGAGGACGCTCGCCACTGTCCAAGGCTCGGTCAAGCGCCGCGCTCGCTGCGCGCCTTGCCGACCACGCCGTCGAGGTCGCGCTTGATCGCGTCGAGCTCGACCTCTGTCCCTGCCTCCACGCGCATCACGAGGATCGGTCCGGTGTTGGACGCGCGCACGAGCCCCCACGCGGGCGCGCTTGACGAGGAGGCAAACATCACGCGCGCGCCGTCCGTATCGACCACGACGTTACCAGCTGTTTTGTAGTGTTCGGTGACCGCGCGCACGACGTCGAACTTGATCGCGTCAGGACAGTCCACGCGCAGCTCCGGCGTCGTGAACGTCTTCGGGACGTCCGCGAGCATCTCTCCGAGCGAGCGTCCGTCATCGACGAGGATCTCCAACAAGCGCAACCCCGCATAGAGCGCGTCGTCGAAGCCGAACCAGCGATCGGCGAAAAAAAGATGCCCGCTCATCTCGCCCGCGAGCAGCGCGTGCTCCTCCTTCATCTTGGTCTTGATGAGTGAGTGTCCAGTCTTCCACATGATCGGACGGCCGCCGTGCTTGGCGATGTCGTCGTAGAGCGTCTGGCTGCACTTGACCTCGCCGAGGATGGTCGCGCCTGGGTTCTTCGCGAGCACCGCGCGAGAGAACAGGATCATCAACTTGTCGCCCCAGACGATGTCTCCGTTCGCGTCGACCGCGCCAAGCCGATCGGCGTCTCCGTCATACGCGAGGCCCACACGCGAGCCGGTCGCCTTCACGCGCGCGATCAACGCCTCGAGATTTTTTGCGACAGTCGGATCCGGGTGATGATTGGGAAAGTGTCCGTCCATCTCGCAGAACAACGGATCGGGCGAGAAACCAGCCTGACGAAGCGCACGCAAGCCGAGCGGACCACCCGCGCCGTTGCCTGCGTCGAGCACGAACGGCAGCGGACCGGTCGGGCGTTTGATGTCTTTCGTCAGCGCGGCGACATACTCGTTCGACACGTCGAGCGACTCGATGCTCCCGCCAGCCGAAGTAGGTAGCTCGTCTGCCTCGAGTCGAAGGCGAAGTTTCTGGATCTCCGCGCCGAAGTAGCTCGCCTTGCCGCGCATGATCTTGAAGCCATTGTCGGGCGCCGCGTTGTGGCTCCCTGTGATCATGACGCCGCCGTCTGCGCCCGTGTGGTGCACCGCGAAGTACATCATCGGCGTTGGCCCGACTCCGACGTCGATCACTCGCACACCCGCTGAAATCAAGCCTTTGGTGAGCGCGGCGTGCAGCCTATCGCTCGATAGCCGGCAGTCCCGCGCGACCACGATCGTCTTCGGCTGGATCTCCGCCGCGAGCCCAACACCGAGCGCGCGCGCGAAGTCGTCCGTCAGATCCTGATCTGCGACGCCGCGAATGTCGTACTCGCGAAAGACATGCTTGGGGACTTGCATGGGTTGTGTCTAGCCTAGTCAGCGGTGCCAAGCGATGGCAGCATCCGTCGCATGAAAAAGATCGGTGTCATCGGTTCAGGTCAAGTGGGCGAGGTTCTCGCGAACGGCATGCTCAAGCACGGCTACGCGGTGATGCGCGGAACGCGCGAGCCGACCAAGCTCGCCGATTGGAAGACGAAGGCTGGTGAGCACGCAAGCACGGGAACGATGGCGGAGGCCGCGACCTTCGGGGATCTCGTCATCCTCGCAGTCAAAGGCACCGCAGCCGAACAGGCGGTGGGGCTCCTGGGCGAGGGCATCAACGCCAAGCTCGTCATCGACGCGACCAACCCGATCGCGGACGCGCCGCCAGTCAACGGAGTCGTTCAATACTTCACCGGACCCAATGACTCATTGATGGAGCGACTGCAAAAGAAAGCTCCCAAAGCGCACTTCGTCAAAGCGTTCTCTTGTGTCGGCAATGCATTGATGATCGATCCCAAGCTCACGGGCGGCCGCCCCTCGATGTTCATCTGCGGCAATGACGCCGGCGCCAAAGAGCAAACCAAGAAGCTCCTCGATCAAATCGGCTGGGACACCGAGGACGTCGGCATGGTCGAAGGCGCGCGCGCGATCGAGCCGCTCTGCATGCTCTGGTGCATCCCTGGGATGCTCAAGCAAGACTGGATGCACGCCTTCAAGATGATTAGGCCGTAATCAGAGGCCCAATCACGACCGACATCGTGCGCCGTCAGCAGCAATCGCTCGACACGGGCAGTTTGCGCGCGTCGGGTCGGCTCGGACGAAGATCGCAGCCGCTCTTGTCGACCTCGATCGTGAGCGGCCCGAGCGCGACCTCTACGGGCACCGTGAGGGACTTGCCGTCGGGAAAGACCCAGTGTTTGGCGGCGACCGACGTGTGACAGCAGAAGACCGCCTTGTCCACGCCGCCTTGGGGGACGTGCGCAAGTGCACGCCTGCTGGCGATTTCGGGGACGCGTGCGAACACGGCCCGCGTCGTGTCGTCGAGGCGCCGCACGTCGATACCCAAGTGATCGAGGAAGGGCCGCGCGCGTCGCGTCTCGGGCGCCTTCGTCTCGCGAAGATCATCTTGCGACACCGCGATAGAGGAGAAGATGAGGTTGAGCCCCGACTCGAAGGCGTACTTCACGTAGCCCGCCTTGGAGTTCTCCACGACGCCGCCGAGCGTGCGGAGCGCGACGTGTGGGAGCGCATCGGTCTCGTCCACCTTCACGTGCGCGTGCAGCGAGTCAGCCAAGCGAACGACCTCGCGCAGCGCGAAGGTGTCGTCGAGCGCCCCGAGGATCGACGCGCGCTCCTGTTGGGTGAGCAGGCCAAGCGTGAGAGCTCCATCGAGCGTGACGAGCATTGCGTCGGGCCGCAGCATTTTATCCCCCATAGGACTCGTCTTGCTCGATTCGAGAAAGCACCCAATCGAACTCGCCAGTCGTGACTTTTACTTTGCAATATTCGCAATTACCCGTCATTGCGATCTTGAGGGGCGCGCCGCAGCTCGGGCACTCAGGGGTCGTCTTGGTGGGCTTTCCGCTGGGCTGCGCGCCGCGAATGAGCGTCCAATACTCGCTATAGGCGCGCTCTTTGGAGCGACTGCCACTCAATAGTCTACCGTCTTCCGACATCGTGTAATCGAGGCCAGTCGCCCACACGCGGACGGTGATTGCATCATAATGTTTGTCGCTGATCACACTCGCAAGATCAATGCGCTGAATACGCGCGTTCTCCGTGATGTTGCGGACGCGTTGTTGGATATACATGTCAATCCAGTACATCTGCGATTGAAACAGATTGTCACTTACGAACGGTCGCGCGCGGAGCCACTCGCGGCTCGACCAGGCGACCTGCAATTGAGCGAATACGAGGCCAACCCTCAATTGGAATTGATTCCAATCGAACGTCGGGTCCTTGCCTCGAATGGCGTTGGCGTTGTTCTGCGCGTTGGGGTCGATGATGGTGGGCATGTCGTTGCCGACCTCTTCGACGCTGCTCGTCAATGCGGGGCCGCGCTGCTCCGTCTTGAGTCGCCCCATCGCCGTGACAGCCCAATCGAAGCGCCCACCGCCGACTGCTTGTTTGCAAAAGCTGCATTGATCGCCGCGCACGTTCTGGAGGGGCGCGCCGCAGTTGGGACAGTCGAGCGTGCGTGATCGCGCGGGAGGCCTGGATTTCGCGGTCGCCGCGCGTGCGAGCGTCAGGCGCTCGACGACATAGAGGCGCTGCTCGCGGCCCTGCCGAATTTCGCTGTAGTTGGCCTCGAACTCGATCTCTACAGTGTTGAAGTCGCCGCGCGCGAGCGACACGTAGCGCATCGCGCCCACGACGACGCCGCGCACTTCCTCGAGCGACGGGTCGTTGAACGCTTGCGCCGCGGCGGGCTGCACATACGCGGCGAGCGAGCCGATGTTGGAGCGGGCGCGGTAGCGGTGCAGCTCCGTGTAGAGCGTGTAGACGAAGTCCTCGAACAGCACGACCGAGAACTCGGGATCTTGCGAGCGCAGTCCGTCGATCTGCGCGCGCGTGACGGCGACGCGGCGAGGTTGCGGCGGCGGGCGGTACTGCGGTCGGAAGGCGTAGTTGGACGCGTTGTTGGTCGACCAGCTGTTGGACTTGCTACGTGAGATTGCGCGAAAGACGATGAAGCCGCCGACGATCAAGAGCAGCGGTATTCCGATGTATGGGTACTCGACGCAAAGAATGAGGAGGTCAATGATGAGCCCTGCGGAGTCACCACCACCTCCGCCACCGCCGCTGTCGCTATCGCCGCCGGAGGAGCCGCCGCCCGAGTAGGACTCGCCGCCGCCGGGCCGCGCGATCGCCGTCGCTGTGATCGCGACGATCGCGAGCACCAGCAAGATCATGGGCAAATGACGGCGCAGGCGCTTCATTGCATCTCGTCAGGTAGCTCGTTTTCGTCCCCTTCTTTGTGGGGCAGCGTCTCGCCGAGGAGCGGTCCGAGCGCCTCGACGCCCGCGACGAACGCATCGAAGTCGCGTCGAGCTATGGTCTGTTGGAGCGCGACCTCCGCCTTGGCGAGCACGTCAGGCGCGGTGACCCCGACATCGGCGACGAGCTTGCAACGCTTCTCTAGCATCGACGCGAACACCAGGATGCCTCGGCGGCGGTTCGTCTTGGCGATGCCGAGATCGTAGAACGCAGCCTTCGCTGCGCTGTCGACGTTCTCACGAACGCGCGCGGGCCCGTTCAACGCGCGTCGCAGCGTGGGCAACAACCAGCTCGCGAGCATGCCGACGCCGAACGCGATCGCGACGTCGATCGGAATCGCCTCGGAGCGAAAGGGACGCGGCGAGTAGATCATGACGGCGAGCGAGGTCATCGCGAGCACCGATCCGAGCGTGAGATCCGCTGCGCGATAGCTCCCGCACGAGTGGCGCACGGAGATCACGATCTCGCACGACGTCTGCGCCTCGACCTTCTTGATCGCGCTGGTCGCTCGGTCCTTCGCGCCCTTGTCGAAGAATGCGCGCTCCGCCATGCGCGACGACAATACACCGAAATACGTCGGACCAAGCTTCTCAGTCGCAACGACGCTTCGGGCTGGCTATGCTGCGCGAGGCTCGTGGACGCACCCATCACAGACCCTCCTGCGCTCGTCGCACCGGCAGCGGCCGATCTCGCACCACGCGCAGGCCGCGAGCGGGAGCTTTGCGAAAAGGCGAGCGGGCCAGACTGGCTGTATTCGGCGGCGTTGCTCCTGCTCGACGCGGGCGCGATCTGGTTCGACAACGCGATCAAGCTGCAGGATCAGCCAGGCGTGCGCTTGCTCGGACCTTCGGCGGTCGGCCTCGCGTGGGGCGCGACGATCGGCGGCGGCTACCTCG